>CAMZKE010000126.1 GCA_947311115.1 uncultured Bacteroidales bacterium
ATTGTACAGTAGGAAAATCTGATCCTTGTGCATATTGTTGCCAAACAAATTGTATGGTATCAACACAACTTTGTTCAGATAAACCTAAATCATAAACAAAAGCATCGGGTCTAAGTTGCGAGTTAGGGTCTTGAGTAGTAGAGTATAAAGTATCAACCCAATAAATAGCGGCCGGATGCCATGAGCCACCTGTAGCAGCAGGGTCAGCTTGAGCATTTAATTGTATCCATTTACCACAAATATTAGTATCAGAACCAGCCGATAAGTTAGGTTCTCGAATAAATTCAATTTTAACAGTATCGAATGATGTGCAATTTTGATTGTATGAGTTCCATTCCTCCCAAACAAATTCGTATGTTCCGTAAACATTTGCATGAATAGGAACTGTAGCTAAATCGTTTTCGTCACCAGAGCCATATGATATTTGCCCTCCTTGAGGAGATGAGACTATTGTCCATATTCCTTGACTACAATTTATTGATGGTATTGCATTTAATCGCCAAGATAAGCCACATATACCAATATCGCTACCTGCATTTGCATGAGTTTGTTGGTAAAATGTAATTCTAACTGTATCATTAGCTGAGCAACCATTTCCATTTCCTATTGTCCATGTAAATAAAGTATTAAATTGGCAGTTATTTGGCCAATTTATATTGTTAGGATTGTATCCAATTGTGGTATGAGGCTCGTTATTGTCTGTCATATATATTCTTGAATCGGCATAAGTCCAATAACCGGCTTCCCCAGAATCAGCCTCCATAGTGTACGAGTTGTCGCATGTAAATCCGTTATCTCCCGGAAATACAGGTATTCCCCCAGGTGGTTGAGTAAATGTAACTATATGATATGAATAATCAGAGCAAACACCATTTGTTACGGTATATATTGCAGTGTCAATATGTTGATTTGCACTGCCCCATGGCATAATTGTCCATGTTACGCTTGCATTTGTGTCTGTAGGAGAAAACATATCGCCATAAGAAGTACTAGTCCATTGATGGATAAAACTTGTATCAGCTCCTGCACCCGGTGCAATATCTATTGTTTGTGCACACACAGTTGTACTATCATTAGGTCCTGCATTAGGTGTTAAATAGAAAGTAATATCGACATAATCTGTATCGCTACAAATACCATTTGTTTCTACCCAGCCCAAAGTGTAATCGCCTGCTGTATTTACATTTATATTTGCATTAGGGCTGTTAGGTGGTGTGAAAGTTACTCCGGTTTGAGGTATCCAGTATCCGCTGTTTCCGGAAACCATTTGTGCGTTCATTTGTCCTGTGTTGTCGCAAAATGCAGTATCAACACCTGCAAAGGCATCAACAAAAGGAATGAAGTTTATTGCTATTGTGTCCCAGTTTTCGCAACCACCACTTACTTCGTGCCAAACGAATGTGTATTGTCCTAATACATCAACATGAGCTTGTGCATTTTCTGCATTTACAGGTGTAAATGTTACGTTACCCGGACCGGATATAAACTCCCAATTACCGGAATTTCCAACAGTAACAGGGTCAGCATTTAGATTATAATAACTACCACATATATTGTCATCAGCACCGGCATAAGGATGCGGAACATCACAACAATTTGCTAAAGTATCTCCCGGAGGGTGAATTAAAACATAGTTTGTATCTGGTTCCGAAGTGCAACCATTTTCAGAAACGGTTAGAATTATTTGAGCAGGAGAGCAAGAAGCAGAACCTGTACCAAAATGAATTTCATAAGGACCTTGTCCAGATCCATTAATTACGGTTGTATTAGGGCATCCTGTAGGGAATATCCAATAATAATTTGCCGAACCGGAGGCATTTCCAATATATGTAATAGTTGATGTATCGCCTTCGCAAATAACTTCTGTATTGAAATATGCAGTTGGTATTTGATTTACTACTACATCCATATCTGATGTAGCATTTGTACAGCTATTTTCAGAGATTACTTCAAGCGTAACATTGTATGTACCCGATGAATTCCATGAGATTTCGTAAGGACCTTGTCCTGTACCGGAAATAATAGTTCCTCCTGCAAAATTCCAATTATATGTAGCTGTGTCAGAGGCGTTACCTGTATATGTTATGGTGCTGGTGCTACCTTCGCAAATAGGTGTTGCAACTACAAAGTCAGCAGTAACCTGGTAACCATCTTCAATAATTACCGTAACGGTATCCATTCCACATACTGTAGGTATATATAATTCTATTGTTTCGTTGCCTTCGGTAATGCCATCTATTGTCGGAGTAATGGTAATCCATGTAGAATCTTCTCCTGCTTGAAATGTAATTTCTCCATTTAAATTATTATAATCCGTTCCGTTTGTTGCTGTACCTCCAATTGTATAATATATTGTGGTATCGTTTGGTAATGCAGATTCTAATGTGAAAGAAAGTATAGCATTTCCACAACCTTCAATTACAGATGCGTTTGTTCCGTTAGAGTTGTCGTAAGATAAATCAAGACTAACACCGTTACTGGAAAAACTACTTGCTTTAAGAAATATGGCAGAGTCGTAAGCTGAATCACCGGCATCGCCTAAAGCTATTTTAATATGATAAACAACACATGGGGTAACATCAAAAGATGCAGTTAATACTGTAGTAAAACCGTCGTATTCAATTGTTTGCCCGTTAGTGTTGTCAACGTAATATGAAGTGGGGTAAATATTGTCAATTGTTACAGGGTTTGTTGTTCCCGGAATTAAAGCAACATTCATACTATTATTTGAGTATGGCCCCGATATACCCGGACCGCTAACAAAAAAGCCAAAAACATCGTTAAAGCTTGAATTTACAAATTCAGGAAATTCTTCAGAAGCAAAAACATAATCAAAATCTACATGATTAGATAGAGGTATAAAATCAAACTCTAATATTACTGCATCATTAATAGAGAAACTACTTCCTAATAATTGTTGTAAATCGGCATCACCACCAGATCCAACACTGGCTCCTTGGCTACCTGAACTGTTTGGCCCAAGAGCTAAATTTACATCTCCACATGCTAAAATAACGCCGTTATCTAACCCAATATTGGTTGAGGCACAATTAGAAAATTCGCCAATCACATTTTGGTCTGTTGTGTTAATGGTAACATTAGAAATGGAAATACCACCACCAACTAAAACGTTCTGAACGTAATAATTAGCACCCGCACCTGTAGTTACTGTTTGTGAAAAAATATAATTAGTTAAAAGGCTTAAAATTATTATTAATTTGGTTTTCATTGTGGTAGGGTTTAATTTATTTTTCTAATTCTGAAGGTAAATATTCTTTGTTACCTATCATTATTTTATTAATACCATTTTTTGAGAATAAGTATTCGTAATATTTCCAGTGATCAGCATATTTGTATAATTTAAGTTCTGCATTTCGTTCGTTATTTGCATTAAGCTCTGATATTGTAAAGCTTTGAACACCTCTATAACTACTAATAGCTTTTTTTAGTTTAATAGCTTGACTTTCTGATTCTAAGCCGGAAATAATAAAATTGTAGTTTTTTTCAACTGTTTTATTTTGAAATTGATTTGTAAATTCTGATTTACTATCAAATTTAAAAATTACATTGTTATAGTTTTCTTGCGATATTGCTACAAAAGCTATAAATAATCCTACAAAAACTAATAAATTTTTCATTTTTATTTTGTTTAGTTATGTGTTAACAAATTATAAGACAATTACTAACTACGTATAGTTGCCTGAGATTTACAATTTAAGAATAAAATAATAATTATTAAAATTTAATTATAGTTTTTATAATAACTATGTTATATATTATTGAATTTACCCCGCATTATTTATACATTTTTCTTTTTCTTAGACAAGGCGTTGAGCCATGTTGCTGTATATGAATACTGCAAATGGTTTGCAACGAAGTATAAGGAAAATAAAATGTATATCTGAAAAAAATAATTACCTAAATTTGGGTAATTTGTATTTTGCATTATCTGCTTGGTTTTAAGCAAATTAACTTCATTTTTATTAAATTACATGAATAATGCGGGTTAAGAGGGTATTTGTTTGTGCTTTAGTATGGTATGTTTTGTGATTACTTGTAGTGAAAAATAATTGCATTTTACAACAAATGTGAAAATATATTATTTAAATTTGCATAAAATTAATTTATAATGATTTTAAATAATAAGGATTACAAATATACAGATAAGGAAGTAGAGAAAATAGCAAATAAAGTATTTTCTAATATAAGAATTACTGAAGAAGATGGAATATATTTATTCAAAAATGCAGAACTTGGAATATTAGGTATTTTGGCTAATTATGTTCGTGAAAAAATTAATGGTAATAATACATATTTTAATAGGAATTTTCATATTGAGCCAACAAATATATGTATTTACGATTGTGAGTTTTGTTCGTATAAAGCTAAAGTAAATGACCCTAATGGTTGGGATTACTCGGTTAGTCAGATGCTTGATATTGTAAAATCTTATGATGGCAAACCTGTTACTGAAGTTCATATTGTTGGTGGAGTGCATCCTAATAGAGATTTATTTTATTACGGTGAGTTATTGCAAAAAATAAAGAAACATAGACCAGATATTCATATAAAGGCATTTACCGCTGTTGAGCTTGATTTTATGATTAGAAAAGCTAAGTTTGGTATTAATGAAGGCTTATTAAAATTGAAAGAATTTGGGTTAGACTCAATACCTGGTGGAGGAGCTGAAATATTCCATCCTGAAATAAGGAAGCATATTTGTGATACAAAAGCATCTACAAATCAGTGGCTTGATATACATGAGGCAGCACACAATAATGGTATTGCATCAAATGCAACAATTTTATATGGTCATATAGAAAAATACGAACATAGAATACATCATTTAAATAAATTACGTGAACTACAAGACCGAACAAATGGTTTTAATACGTTTATACCTTTAAAGTATAAAAAGGAAAATAATAGAATGTCGGAAATAAGAGAGGTTAATACTATTGAAGATTTAAAAAACTTTGCTGTTTCCAGAATATTTTTAGATAATATACCCCACTTAAAAGCCTACTGGCCAATGTTGGGTCGTGATTTAACTCAATTGTCTCTTTCTTTTGGTGTTGATGATATTGATGGAACAATTGATGATACAACAAAAATATATTCGATGGCAGGAGCTAAAGATAAGAAACCAAAAATGACTACACTTCAATTGGTAGAGCTAATTAAGAATGTAAAACGTATTCCTATAGAAAGAGATACCCTATACAATACAATTAAGAAATATTAATTTTTTATTTTTTATTTTTTTATTACTTTTACTAAAATTATAACTTAACTAAATTCAAATATTATGGCAGACAAAAAACCAATAATTGTACCTTGGGATTTTACTCATACAACTCGTAATGCGTTATTACATGCTCTTAAATTAACTGATAATACACCTATTATATTACTTAATATTGTAAAAAAAGAAAAAGAAGTTGATGATGCAAAAGTTGAGTTAGAAAAAGCTAAAAAAGAAATAGTTGAAACTTATAATGTAACTGTAGAAACAGAGGTTAGAGTTGGTAGTATTTTTTCTACTATTACCGATTATGCTAATGAAGTTGATGCTTTACTTGTTATGATGGGTACACATGGTATAAAAGGTATGCAAAAGTTAACAGGTAGTTGGGCGTTAAAAGTTATATCAAACTCAAGTGTTCCATTTATTGTTGTACAGGGTGAACCAAAAACAGATGAATACTCAAGTATAGTTCTTCCTATAGATTATAGACCTGAAAATAAGCAAAAACTTAGATGGGTACATTATTTGGCAGATAATTTTAAATCTAAAGTTCATATTTTAGAGCCAAATGCATCTGATTCGTTAATTACACAGAAAATTAAGAACAATTTATTATTTGCAAAAAAATATTTTGAAGGTAAAAAAATAGATTATGAAATAACTAAATCTATGGCAAAAGGTTCGTTTGCAAAACAAACATTAGATTTTGCTCGTTATATTGATGCTGATATTATTGCAATTGTTATTACTAAAGATTTAACAATTAACGATTATGTCTTTGGTGCTGATGAGCAACAAATTATTGCAAATGAATTAGAAATACCGGTATTGTGCATTAATCCACGCTCCGATTTAACTAAGTCTCTGCCTTTTTTAGGAGGATTCTAAATTTAGATAACAACTTATTTTTAAAGCTCCTTTGGAGCTTTTTTTATTTATTTTATTTTGAAACAGTATTTCTAATATTTGTCAAAATAGTTTTCAATATACTGTTTTTATCGAAACCGCATTCTTTTCGCAATTCTTGTTGAGTACCATGCGAAATAAATTTATCAGGAACTCCAAGTCTAATTATTTTTGAATTATAATTATTATCAATCATAAACTCTGCAACAGCACTACCAAATCCACCTTGTAAAACCCCATCTTCAACAGTAATTATTGTATCAAAATTTTCAAAAACATATATTAATATGTCCTTATCAATTGGTTTTACAAATCTCATATCGTAATGAGATATTTCAAATCCACGATTTGAAGCATCAATAACAGCTTTTTGTACATCGTTACCAACAAATCCAAAAGATAAAACGACTAAGTCGTTACCATCTGAAATTTTAACAGCTTTTCCTATTTCAATTTTTTCAAAAGGGAGTTTCCATTCGGCTTGCAAACCTCTGCCCCTTGGGTATCTTATAGAAAAAGGCTGCTTATTTTGCAGTTGTGCAGTGTACATTAAATTACGTAAATCTCTAACTGTCATGGGTGCACTAACAATCATATTTGGTATTGAACGCATATATGCTATGTCGAAAACTCCATGATGAGTTTCTCCATCTTCCCCAACTAGTCCGCCTCTGTCTAAGCAAAAAATAACCGGTAGTTTTTGTAAAGCAATATCATGAATTATTTGGTCGTAAGCACGTTGAATAAATGTTGAATAAATATTGCAAAAAGGAATCATACCTTCTTTTGCCAAACCTGCCGAAAATGTTACAGCGTGTTGTTCTGCTATACCTACGTCTATTGCTCTTTCCGGATATTTTGCCATCATTAAATTTAATGATGAACCTGTTGGCATAGCCGGTGTAATACCGTAAATTCGTTTGTCTTTGTCAGCTAATTCAACAATTGTCTCTCCAAATACATCTTGAAATCTAGGAGGTTTTCCTTCTTTTGAATTGTGAAATATTTTGCCGGTATCTTTATCAAATAAACCAGGTGCGTGAAATTGAGTTTGATTTTTTTCAGCACTTTCAAAACCTTTACCTTTTACAGTTCTTATATGTAATAATTTTGGACCGGGTATGGTTTTTAATCGTTTTAATGTGTTTGCGAGTTGAACAACATCATGTCCGTCAACAGGACCAAAATACCTGAAATTTAAAGACTCGAATAGGTTACTCTGTTTTAAAATAATAGATTTTAGTGCATTATCAATTTTTTGAGCAATTTTCTGAGAATTTGGCCCAAGTTTATTTATTTTACCCAAAAAATCCCAAACATTATTTTTAAGTTTATTATATGTTTTAGATGTAGCAACATTAATTAAATAATCTTTTAAAGCACCCACATTTGGGTCTATAGCCATATTGTTATCGTTTAATATAACGAGTATGTCAGAGTTTTGAATACCTGCATTATTTAAACCTTCAAAAGCCATTCCACCGGTTAATGAACCATCGCCAATAATTGCTACAATTTGTCGACTTTCTTTTTTTTGTTTGGCAGAAACAGCCATTCCTAATGCAGCCGAAATTGATGTAGAGGCATGCCCTACAGCAAAGGCATCGTACTTACTTTCTTCAGGTTTTGGAAAGCCGCTTATTCCGCCATATTTACGGTTTGTATGGAAAACATCTTTTCTGCCTGTAAGTACTTTATGTCCATAGGCTTGATGTCCAACATCCCAAATTATACGGTCGTAAGGTGTGTTTAGTACATAATGTAAAGCAACTGTTAATTCAACAACACCAAGTCCTGCACCAAAATGCCCGGGATTTACAGAAACCGAGTCAATTAAAAATTGACGTAAATCTTTGCTTACATCAACCAACTGATTTTTATTCAGTTTTTTTAAATCATCGGGGCTATTAATATTGTTTAAATACTTATACATTATTTTAAAAACGTAAAAGTACTTTTCTTATTTAAAATATTTATTAAAATACTAAATATTTAACTATTATTTTTACTTGATTAGTTGATGTTTAGATGAGTTTGTTATTGTATTTATCTGGTTATTAGTTTGGTATGTGTAATTTAGGCGGTGTTGTAAACTAATTTAAAATAAGTTTTGTATAAAAGAATGAAAAAAGTTACATTTGCTTTTCAGAAAATAAAATATTTAAAATGTCGAAAAAAGATAGTAAAACAGTAGAAGAGAGTGGTTTAGAGGCGGTTGAGGTAACTCTGTCGAAAACTGAAAGATATATTGAGGATAATAAAAAGAGTTTATCAATAATAATTGGCGTTATTATAGTAATAATAGGTGGTTATTTGGGATTTAAGAAATTTGTTGTAGAGCCTCAAGAAAAAGAAGCTTCTGAGCAAATGTTTATGGCTGAACATTTTTTCGAAACCGACTCTTTTAATTTAACTTTAAATGGAAATGGTGAGTATTTGGGAGTTCTCGAAATTGCTGATGAGTATAGTATAACTAAAGCCGGTAATTTGGCAAATTATTATGCGGGTATGTCTTACCTTCATTTAGGCGAGTTTGAAAACGCTATTGAATATTTAAAGCAATTTAATTCTGATGATGAAATTGTAATGACAATGGCAATAGCAGGTATTGGTGATGCAAATATGGAGTTGGGAAATGTTGATGAGGCGATATCTTATTATGTAAAAGCAACAGAAAGAAAGCCTAATAAATTTGTTACTCCAATGATGTTAATGAAACTTGGTTTAGCTTACGAAGGCCAAAAAGAGTATTCTAAGGCACTTGAAACTTACGAAATAATACAAAATGAGTATTCTAAATCTAACGAAGGAAGAAATATTCGAAAGTATATTGCAAGAGCAAAATTTGAGAATAAGTAAAAAGAATAATATTTAATAAAAAAATCTCGAGTAATCGAGATTTTTTTTTATAATAAAATACATATATATGGCTACATCATTAAAAAATTTATCAGATTACGATGCAAGTAAAGTATCTTCTGCAGAGGATATGAAGTTTGGAATTGTTGTTGCTGAATGGAATCCTGAAATTACAAATGCATTACTTGAAGGAGCTGTGAAATCGCTTTTAAAACACAATGCCAAAGAAGAAGATATTTATATAAAACATGTACCGGGAAGTTACGAATTGCCATTAGGTGCTCAGTTGTTTCTTGAAGATACAGATGTTGATGCTGTTATTATTTTAGGTTGTGTTATTCAAGGTGAAACACGTCATTTCGATTTTATTTGCGATGCTGTAGGGCAGGGTGTTATGAAGTTGAGTTTAGATTATATTACTCCTGTAATTTTTGGTTTGCTTACAACAAACAATCAGCAACAAGCTATTGATAGAGCCGGGGGCAAGCATGGAAATAAAGGCGATGAAGCAGCAATTACTGCCATTAAAATGGTTGATTTAGTGAAGAGTAGTTCTAAATAATACCTTCGTCAGCGAAACTGTAATAGCCGTTTGATGTAATTATTAAGTGGTCTAAAGTTGAAATGTCAAATAGTTTTGATGCGTCCTTAATTTTATTGGTGATGTTAATATCTACTTGGCTGGGTTTTGTATTACCTGATGGATGGTTATGAACCAAAATTATTGCACTTGTGTAATTTAATATTGCTTCTTTTAGTATTATTTTAACATCAATAACTGTTCCTGTAATACCTCCCTGACTTAGCTTAAATTTTTTAATTATTTTATTGCTTCTGCTTAAATGCAGAATCCAAAATTCTTCGTGGTTTAAATCGCCAAGAGTTGGGTGCATAATTTTGTAAATATCCTTGCTTGAAGTAATTTTTAAATCTTTTTTAAAGCCATCTAAAACACGCCTTTTGCTAAGCTCTAGAGCAGTTATTATTGAAATTGCTTTTGCTTCTCCAATTCCATTAAATTGTGTTAATTCATTTACGGTTAGTTTTCCTATATTGTTTAAATTATTGCCGTAAGTGTTTAAAATATGTTTGGCTAATTCAACAGCAGATTGAGTTTTGTTACCGGAACCTAAAATAATAGCCAGCAATTCTGAATTACTCAAAGAAGATATACCCTTTGAGAGTAATTTCTCTCTTGGGCGGTCTTCTTCCGATAAGTTCTTTATTGTTAGATGTTTACTCAATATTATTTTAATTTAAAATGTTCTATTTCTTCTAAAGTATCAGGGTTTATAATTCTTACATTTATTTTTGTACCATCAACATCAATTAATACTAATGCGTGCTGAGTTGTAAATCCACTAGCAAACTCACTCCAAGGTAATTCTTCTTGTGCATAATACGGAGCCCCAGCTGAACCATTATTTATTTGGTATAAAATTCTATTTAATTTTATATGTGGTTTGTCGTAGTTTTTTGGGTAGCGTTTCATTTTATCGTTAATTAGTAGTTTGCAATAATTATGCTCATCTCCGGTTAGTAGTGCTACTACTTTTGTGGTTTTGTTTACAACAATATCTAAAAATTCATCTCTGCGTTCAATTATACCTTTTTCAACAGGTTTTCCCGCAACAATTGGTCTGATTTTATTGTTTCCGTTATACCACATATCGTTGTATGCGTGTCCTCCGTTAGGGAAAACAGGAGTATGTAATGTTACAAAAACATTATCAATTTTATCGTCGTTTTCAAATTTTGCAAGTGTCTGTTTTAACCATTTTAATTGATTGTCCATAATGTACGCGTGCATATTTCCACTTGTTTCAGGTACTCTGTCTAAAAGGGTTGCGTACCAGTAGTTTGAGTTCAATACAACAATTGCTGTATTACCATAAGTGTAATTATAAACAGTTTCGTTATACGGTGGAAAATCAATTGTATTTTCGCTTGGGTCGTATTTATTGTCGTCTTCTGTTGTTAATTCACTTTCGGGTAAAACAAAATTATCGGCAAAAATAGCTTCTGCACTCATCGAGTCAAAAGGGAATTTATCAATACCAATAGGAAAATGTAAACCCATCATTGGGAAAGTATTTATTAATGCTTCGTGGTTTCCTTGTGCAACATAAATAGGAATGTAATGCCCGTAAGGTTCTACAGATTTTTTCCAGTTTGCGTATTGTAAATTTATTTGGTCTATTGAGTTTGAGTAGCCATCTATTAAATCACCGGAGAATTGCATAAATGCAACATTTTCTTTTACTGCTAAGGCAGATAATTTTTTCATTATATATGCGTTTACTCCAAAAATATCGCGTTCGCCACCACCTTGTCCGGTACGGCTATCGCTTGCATACGCAAATGTGAATGGTGTTTTTTCTCCTTTTTTGGGTGCTGTTTTTAAGTTGTATTCATATTTAAACTCATCGCATTTAACACTGTAATTGTATTTTTTTGCAGGTTCTAAATCCTTAATTGTAAAACTGTGAAAATATTTAGCATTTTCATCGGTAAAATCTGTTTTGTTTATGGTTAGTGTTGTTTTTACCTTGTAATTAGTTTTGTACCAGATGGTTGCTTTTGTGTCTTTTAACTTACTAATAAAAGGTCCTTCAATAATTGTTGGTGAAGGAGAAAAGTTTTTTTCGTTAAATTTAAAATTTATTCTTCCATCATAAATAAAAAAGCCTTTATCGTCAACAATACGATAACCAATTGTTCCTTTTTTGTGGTATTCCCAATTAATCATATCGTATTTGCCTGACATTCTTGAAATATCCAATTCTGCAATACCGTTTTTTATTCTAGCTGGTTTTTTAAAAAATACAGGGTATTCGAAACTACCATCGTTATAATTTATAAAACCATAATACATAGTGCCATTTAGGTTTTCATTTTTAAAATCGTATTTTAATCCATGTTCTGTACCTTCGGGGTTTATTACTATTTCAGCGTATTTATATCTTGCACGTTCTTTTAATTGGTGTAAATCTGCATCTTGCCATCGTAAAATTAATGTATCGCCACTATATCTTAAATTTGAATAAGATTTAGGTATTTCTGTCTGTGCATTTATAAGTGTTGCAATAATCACTAAACTACTTAATAGTATTTTTCTCATTGTTTAAATTTGTTTTGTTATTAATTATGTTTGCCAATTATACACAAAATATAAATTGTATAAAATTGTTACGGCAACTATCATGTATAAAATTGTTAAAGGAAAACCGACTCTAAAATAATCTTTAAATTTATAACCTCCCGGACCATACACCATAAGGTTTGTTTGGTATCCTATAGGTGTCATAAAGTTTGCTGCAGAAGCAAAAGCAACTATTAGAACAAATGGTGTTGGGTTCCAGCCCATATCAAGTGCTACTGATAACGAAATAGGAAACATTATTGCTACTGATGCCAGATTGGTTATAAACGAAGCTAAAATTGCTGTTATAAAGTAAATTCCAAACATAATACCAATAAGTCCGAGTGGCATCATAATATTAATAAATTCTTGACCAATCATTTGAGCAACACCTGTTTTACGCATTGCAATACCTAGAGCTAATGAAAGTACAATTATTATTGCAAGGTTAAAATCGATACTTTTGTGCAAATCTTTTGGTGAGGCTATACCTAAGCTTAAAATTAGAATAAATAATATTGTTAATCCGTGAAATAGTGGTAAAATGTGCAATGCTGAAAGTGCAATGGCTAATGCTGTGCCACCGAGTAAAATAATTGATTTGTAAGGTTTTATTTCTGATAAGTCTTTAATTTTTGATATAAAATAAAAATCATAAATATCAGCTCGGTTTGTTAAATCTTCGCCGGCAAATAGAAGTAAAGCGTCTCCGGCTTTAAATTTAATTTCACCAATTTTACCTCTGAGTTTTTCTCCATTTCTATGTATTGCAATAATTGCTGCATCATATTTACTCCTAAAGTTTGCTTCCTTTACTGTTTTGTTTATTAATGTTGAGTTATGAGATATAACAACCTCAACCATTTCGGTATGTTTTTTCTTTTTTAACATACCTACTTGAGGGAAAATAAGCTCTGAATTATTGTTAACAAAATCGGCTATAGTTTCAGTGTCGCCGGCAAAAACCAGTATGTCGTTTGCGGCAAGAACTGTTTCTGGAGTAACTGCTACTAAATCAATATCATTTCTTATTATTTCTACAAGAAACAAACCGGGTAAATCTCTTAATTCAGCTTCTTCTACGGTTTTCCACACAAGATTCGAATCTGGTCTTATTTGAGCTTCAACAGTATATTTTCTATTTGATTTTTCTTTCTCATCTTTGGTTTTGCAGTTGCTTGGTAATAATCTATGTCCAACAGTAAGCATATATACAAAACCAATTATTACCATTGGAATACCAACCCATGCAAACTCAAAAAAGTGTAGCATTGGCAAGTCTTTAATTATCATTTGGTCTTCTACCATTCCTTTAACAATAAGGTTGGTTGATGTACCTATAATTGTAACCGTTCCGCCAAGTATTGCTGCGTATGATAACGGAATTAATAGTTTTGATTGTGCTATACCTGTCTTCTTACTCCACGAATTAACATAAGGCATCATTACAGCAACAAGTGGTGTATTATTTAAAAATGCCGAGAATGCAGCAACTAACGACATCATTTGAAACATAAATTTTTTATACGATGTTGCTTTTTTAAATACTAAATCGAATATTAGTTCAATTACCGAGTTTCGTCTAATAATATCGCCAAGAAGAAGTAATAATATTATTATCATTACATTTTCGTTGGCAAAACCGCTTAATATTTCTTTTGGTGATAGTATTCCAAAAACACCTAATGTGCCTATTGCAATAATAAAAGTAAATGCAGGACCAACTATTTCTTTGTATAATGATACAAGTATAAAAGCTAAAACAATAAATACTAATATTGTGTTAAAATCCATTATTTACATTTGTTGATTTAGTAACTAAAATCAATAGAATTATAGGAATCTACATTGCAAAAAACTGATTTTGTACCGCTGGATTCATTCCCATTTTTTGCTTTTACCCATTCAAAAACAACCTCTTGGTTTCCTATAACATTACAAGTGTATTCTTCATCTATATCAGTGCCTTTAAACTCTGATGTTTCTGAGCAACTTCCTATTGCATTAATATACCCGTTTGTTATTTTATATCGAAAATAATCATCGCTATTTATTGGATTGTTGTTTTTTACGGTTATTGTAATTTCAGCAGAAGGATTTATTGTAAAGTTTTTAGAAAATACACCATCATTAAAATTGCTTGAATTAAAAACTTCTTCAATAGTAAAATATTTGTATTTTGAAATTGCAATCTTGTATTCTGAAATATTTTCTCTTTCAAATTCTATTGAGAAATTACCATTAGCATCAGTTTTACCGGTTTTTAATGTTTGAAAATTAGCATTATATGTTCCTGCTTGAACTTTTTTTCCAAATACAGAAATTGATACATCTGCTGTATTGCCATTTGAGCTGTTAATTTTACCGTTAACCGTAAGCATTTCAGTATCCTTCTTACAACTAAATGTTATAAGAAGGATAATTAGAAATGATAATATGTATTTATATAATCTCAAATTTATTTTATAAATTTAAAATCGCGACCTAAGAAACGAGCAGAACCGCCAAGTTCTTCCTCAATTCTAAGTAATTGGTTGTATTTTGCAATTCTATCAGAACGAGATGCAGAACCTGTTTTAATTAAGCCTGTATTTAAAGCTACAGCTAACTCGGCAATAGTAACATCTTCTGTTTCGCCCGAACGGTGGCTTATTACAGAGGTGTACGAATTAGTATTTGCTAATTGTACAGCGTTAATTGTTTCGGTTAAAGTACCTATTTGGTTAACTTTAATTAGAATAGAGTTAGCAATACCTTCGGTAATACCTTTTTGTAAACGATTAACATTTGTTACAAACAAATCGTCACCAACAATCTGAATTTTATCGCCTAATTTGTCTGTCATTAACTTCCATGCAGCCCAGTCGTCTTCGGCTAAACCATCTTCTATCGAAAGTATAGGGTATTTTTTACACCAATCTACCCAATAATCAACCATTTGCTCTGATGATAATTTTTTGCCAACTGAGTCCAGATTGTATGTCTTTTTATCGTCATCGTAAAATTCTGAAGATGCAGGGTCGAGAGCAATATAAACATCATGACCGGGTTTGTAACCTGCTTTTTCAATTGCAGTTAAAACAACTTCAATAGCTTCCTCGTTTGAGTTTAAATTCGGAGCAAATCCGCCCTCATCACCAACATTTGTTGAGTGTCCACTCTTTTTTAATACTTCTTTTAAATTATGAAAAACCTCAACACCCATTCTTAAGCTTTCGCTAAAAGTATCAGCACCTACAGGCATTATCATAAATTCCTGAATATCAATTTTGTTGTCGGCGTGAGAACCACCGTTTAAAATGTTCATCATAGGAATTGGAAGTGTGTTAGCATTAACACCACCTATGTATTTATGTAGCGACTGACCTGTTAGTTGAGCCGCAGCATTTGCACAAGCTAATGATACACCAAGTATTGCATTCGCACCTAAGTTTGCTTTGTTTGGTGTGCCATCTAACTCAATCATAGCAGCATCAATTGTGCTTTGGTCAGCAATATAATAGCCCCTAAGTTCTTCGTTAATTGCTTTGTTTACATTCTGAACGGCTTTTAATACGCCTTTTCCTAAAAATCTGCCTTTGTCACCATCACGCAATTCAACGGCTTCGTGTATTCCTGTTGATGCACCTGATGGTACCGCTGCTCTACCAATTACACCATTATTTGTATATACATCTACTTCAATTGTAGGGTTTCCTCTTGAGTCTAAAATTTGACGTGCATGAATATTAGCTATTTGTCCCATATATTTATTTTTTTGTTATTTTAATTATGAACTTATAAAGGTATAGATTTTTGAAATAATTATCAAAAGTATTTTATCTTTACGCAAAAATTATATTTAGTGATAAAAAAAACGGCGTTATATATTATTAATTTAATTATTATTATTGCTATGTTTTCGTGTTCAAACATTAAATATTTAGCTGATAATGAACAACTTTATATTGGTTCCGAAATAAAAATAGAAAAAGAAAAAGCTGTAAAAATTACTAGCGACTTGCGTGATGAATTATCTGATGTAATTTATCCGGATGAAAATACAAAAATATTTGGAATGAGAATACCTTTGTCTATATATAGTAGAACAAAAGAGCCGAATAAGAAAAAAGGTTTAAGGTATTATTTAAAATATAAATTGGGCGAAGAACCTGTTTTATACAATCATGAAAATAACGATAAAGTAATAAAATTATTAAATAACAGGCTTGAAATAAATGGATTTTTTAATAATGAAATAAATGTTGAAACGAAAGTTAAGAATAAGAAAACAAAAGTTGTTTATAAAGTATTTCTAAAAAAGCCTTATTATATCGATACGGTTATTTATGTACTTGATAGTTCATGCTCAGCAAAGTATATAATTAAAGCTAAAGAAAATACTCTTCTGCAAAAAGGTGATATTTATACTTTAAAAAATATTAAAAAAGAAAGAAAAAGAATAAGCGAATATATTAGAAATTTGGGCTACTTTAATTATAAAGAGGATTTTTTGCTATATAAGGCAGACACAATAGATAATAAGATTTCGTTTAATGTAGTGTTTAATAAAAATATTAAAGAGAAAGATTTAAAACAATATAGAATAAATAATGTTAATGTGTATGGTGGCTTTAAAAAAACTGAAAAAGAATATAGTTTAGAGAAGGTTAATAATATAAATTATTATTATAACAATAATTTATTTATACCACAAAAAATACTTAAAAATGTATTTTTTGTAAAAGATAGTTTGTATTCCGACTTTGCTTATAGAAGAACACTTTCTTATTATTATGCTTTAAATATAATTTCATTAACAACAGTTAGCTTTAATAAAATTGATACTTCTTTAAATTTGTTAGATATTGATGTGCAATTGTTAAGGTCTAGTAAAAATTCTTTAGAAACTAAATTAACAGGCTTTACAAAATCAAATGGGTTTACAGGTCCTTCGGTTGAGATGATTTTTTCTAATAAAAATATATTTAGAGGAGCTGAACAGTTGTCTTTTTCTATTGAAACAGGTATTGAAAAACAATTTGCGAATGATGAAACAAGTGTAGATTATATTTTTAGAATTGCATTTAATTCGGTACTAAAGTTTCCTAATTTCACACCCGGTTTAACAAAAATAACAAGAAAAAGTGTGTATTTGCCATATTCGTATATTTCAACAGGTATAACATTTTTGAAATATAAACCTTCAATGGATATTATTCAAACCGATGCCTCTTACGGATATAAATGGTTTCCTAAAAATAAAACAAGTTGGGTGTTTAAACCCATATCATTTGTGTTTCAGAAACAATATTTGTATGATGGTTTTGAGAATGACGATATCTTAGATTTGCCTTATGTTCCGTACGGTATGAACGACCAATTTTCGTTAGGAAGTGACATAACATATACTATCTCTACTAAAGGAATTTCAAAAACTAGAAACGAAGTGTTTTTTAAATCAACTTTTGATATTGCCGGTAATTTAATGTTTTTATTGTTCGAAAATATTGATAATGAAAAAAATAATGAGAAACCTTATAAATTACTAGGATTGCCTTTTGCACAATATGCAAGAGTGGAATTTGATATTCGTTATTTTAGAAAATTAAAAGCTACTAATAAAATTGCAACAAGGTTGCTTACATATTTTTCTATACCGTATGGTAATTCAGTTGAGTTGCCTTTCTTTAAAAAATATTTTATTGGTGGACCTAACAGCGTTAGAGGTTTTAATACAGGAAGTATTGGTCCCGGTTCGTACAGAGCTAATGATAAAACTTATGATTTGCGTATTAATAACGGTGATATAAGACTTGAAGCAAATATTGAATATAGATTTAAAATTGCAGGATATTTTCATGGTGCTGCTTTTATTGATGCGGGTAATGTTTGGTTAAAAAACATTGATACATTGCGTCCCGGTGGCGAATTTGAATTAAATAGATTTTATAAAGAAATTGCAGTAGGTACAGGAATAGGTTTAAGAATGGATTTTAGTGTAATAGCAATTAGACTTGATTTAGGTATGCCATTAAGGAAGCCTTATTTACCGGAAGATACTCGTTGGATTTTTGCAAATAATATTGATATTTGGGGGCGACATAATTTAGTATTGAATTTTGCGATAGATTATCCGTTTTAGCAACTCTACTGCTGTGTTTTTTATATTGCTGTAAATCAGGTGGTAAATATCTTATTTTACTATAGCTACTACTACATCATTATAAATAATGGTTTTTGATGTTACCTTTACCATTATTACATAGTCTTACTAATAGAAACTTTAAATAAATTATAATGAAAACACGATTTACAATTTTATCATTATTTGTGCTTATATCTTTAAATACTTTTGCACAAAAGTGGTTGTCTGTTAACGCAGATTATAAACCAATAAACAAGATAGAGCTGATAAAAAGCTCGGACAAAGAAATGATTATTGACGTTAATGTTAATAATTATTATAAAAAAAGTATTGATAATCAGGCAGGTGTTGTTATTAATTCTAAAGGAGCAAGTGCTTTACAAAAGAAAGGGGCACCTGATTTACCAAAAATGGTAAGTTCTTTGGTAATTCCTAATAATAAAAAAATGTATGTTGAGTATTTCGATGTCGAATATACAGATATACAAAACATAGATGTTTTGCCTTCAAGGGGTGCAATTTCAAGGGCTATAGACCCAACAACAGTACCATATACTTATGGCGCAGAATACAATGTGAATGAATTTTTTCCAAATACATTGGCTAGTCTTTCTAACCCTTATATAATGAGAGATGTTAGGGGAGTTACTGTACAATTTACCCCGTTTCAGTATAATCCGGTAACAAAAACTTTAAGAGTTTATACTCATTATAAAGTAAGAGTTTATACTAATGGTGATACTGATAATATTAATGTGTTATCTACAACAAAGGCAGTAAACGAAATACAAAGCGATTTTGCAACAATTTATAAAAGACATTTCTTAAATTATGCAAAAGGAAATGAAAAATATACGCCAATAGAAGAAGGTACTCCAGGTAGAATGTTAATTATTTCTTATGGTGATTTTATAGATGAAATGCAAGCTTTTGTAGATTGGAAAAACCAAAAAGGAATTGCAACTGAGATTGTTGATGTAGCAACAATTGGAAATAGTGCAGCTATAAAAACTTATGTTCAAGATTATTATAATAATCACGCAGACTTTTCTTATTTGTTGTTAGTTGGCGATAATGCTCAAGTTCCCGCATCAAGTACAAGTGCAGGCGATTCTGATAATAACTATGGCTATTTGGCAGGAAACGACCATAGAATTGATATTTTTGTTGGGCGTTTTTCGGCAGAAACCTCTGCTGATGTTGTTACACAGGTTGAAAGAACAATACATTATGAGAAAGATATTACCGAATCTGAAACTTGGATGCAACATGCATTATGTATTGCTTCTAGTGAAGGTGGTGGTTCTCAAGGTGATGATGGAGAATCGGATATTACACATGAAACAAATATTGGAACAGATTTTACAAATTACGGATACTTAGACTACGCAACTTGTTTTCAAGGTACTGGCGAAGACGTTGGTGATATATCTACTGCAATTAATCTGCATACAGGTGTTATAACATACACAGGTCATGGCGATGTAAATATGTGGTATAGTGTTGACCCTAGCGGATATACAAATACTCATGTTAATGCGTTAACAAATGAAAATGAGTTGCCATTTATATTTACAGTTGCTTGTGTTTCAGGCGATTTTACTAGCAATACTTGTTTTGGTGAAGCGTGGCAGCGTGCAACAAATGGAGGTAACCCTACGGGTGCAATTGCAAATATTGCATCAACAATAAATCAATCTTGGAACGCTCCAATGTGTGCCCAAGATGAAATGGTTGATATTTTAACAGAAAGTTATGCAAATAATATAAAAAGAACATTTGGTGGTTTGTCTGCAAACGGATGGGGGCAAATGATTGATGAATATACTTCTGATGGTGAAAATATGGCTGATACATGGACATGTTTTGGTGATGCATCAGTAATGGTAAGAACAAAACAGCCTCAAGTAATGGCAATATCGCATGCTTCCGGTATTAATATTGGATCAACCTCGTTTAATGTAAATTGTGATGTTGATGGAGCTTTAGTATCAATAACAAAAAATAATTCTATTCTTGGTACAGGTTATGCCACAGGCGGTTCTGTAAATGTAGCATTAAATCCTGCGGTTTCCGGTGCAGGTACCGTACTTGTTACTGTTACAGCGTATAATAAGGTTACATATCAACAAACAGTAAATATTATTACAAGCTCTAATCCTCCTGTATGTGATTTTTCAGGAACTCCATTAACAATTTTAGAAGGCGAAACAGTTGCTTTTACTGACTTGTCTACAGAATATCCTACTTCTTGGAGTTGGACTTTTGCAGGCGGAACTCCATCAACAAGTACATTGATGAACCCTACTATTACTTATACCACGGCAGGTACTTATGAAGTAACACTTTATGTAGAAAATGCAAATGGTAATGATGCGGAAACTAAAACAGCTTATGTTACTGTAAATCCAAATACAAATGCACCTACTCCTGATTTTTCAGCTAATGTTACAAGTATTTTAGTGGGTGGAACTGTTGATTTTACTGATTTAACTACAAACAATCCTCAAAGTTGGGCTTGGGAGTTTGAAGGAGCAACGCCATCAACATCAACCGACCAAAATCCTGTAAATATTACATATAATACAGCCGGTATTTATCAAGTATCGCTTACAGCTACTAATACAAATGGTTCAAATACTGAAACTAAAGTTTCTTATATTACAGTAAGTATTCCTGACCCTTGTGATGCAGGTGCTTCAAATGAATGGGAGAAAATTAATGGCTTTGCTTGTGGTAGTATCAACAATCAAAATTCTGGTTTTAGTGCTAACGGATATGGCGATTTTACAAATATGTCAACAGATATTGTTGCAGGTAATACATATTCGGCTACTGTTACTATAAGTAATGTATATAGTGCTGACCAAGTATATGCATGGGCAGATTGGAATATGGATGCAGATTTTGATGATGCTGGCGAGAATATTTTTAATTCTTCAACAAATGGTCAATCAAGTTATACGTTTAATTTTACAGTGCCGGCAAATGTAGCCACAGGAAATATACGTTTACGTGTAAGGTTAAATGATACTGGTTCAAATCCGTCGGTTACCGCACCATGTGGTGTATCTGCTTATGGCGAGGTTGAGGATTATACTTTAATTGTTTCGCCTGTATTAAATGTTGAAAATACAGTTAATGATAATTTATTTAATGTTTATCCTAATCCAAATAATGGAACATTTACAGTTGCTACAATAGGTAATGTTGAAACAATATCAGTTGTAACTATGACAGGTAAAATTGTTTATTCAGAGAATGTAAATAGCGATATAAATACAATTCAGTTAAATGAATTAGAAAAAGGTATTTATTTTGTGAAAGTTCAGAATAAGGATAATATTCAAGTAAAGAAAATAATAATTGAATAACTAATAATTTTTAGATATTAAAAAAGGAGAGCTTGCTCTCCTTTTTTATTTTACTTTTGTAAAATGAAAGTAATAATAATTGGAGGCGGAGCATCAGGTTTTTTTTCGGCAATAGCTGTAAAAGAAAATTACCCTGATTATGAAGTTGTAATTTATGAAAAATCTAAAAATGTACTTTCTAAAGTAAAAGTTACAGGTGGTGGCAGGTGCAATGTAACAAATGCTTGTTCATCAATAAAAGACTTGGTAAGTGCATACCCTAGAGGAGGTAAGTTGCTAAAAAAGCATTTTAATGTTTTTAGTACAAAAGATACAATGCAGTGGTTCGAGAATAGGGGAGTACCGCTGGTTATTCAGGAAGATAATTGTGTGTTTCCTAAATCGCAAAACTCTGAAAGTATTATTAATTGCTTGGTTTCAACGGCTAATAATTTGGGTGTTATTATTAAAACTAATTCAAAAATTATAGCAATTAAAAAAATAGATTCTAAACTTGAATTATATTTCGATGACGAGAATAAAGTATTATCAGATAAACTTATTGTAACAACAGGAGGCAGCCCAAAACTAAAAGGTTTAGAATGGTTTGAAAAACTAGGGCATAAAATTGAAAAACCAGTGCCATCGCTTTTTACATTTAATATGCCTAACGAAACGGTTACAAAATTAATGGGAGTTGTTATAGAGAATGCATTGGTAAGTTTACAAGGTACAAAACTTAAAGCAACTGGTCCTTTACTAATTACACATTGGGGAATGAGCGGTCCTGCAATACTTAAGCTTTCATCATACGGAGCAAGACTTTTAAGTGAGAATAATTATGATTTTAAAGTGCAAATAAATTGGGTAAATCAACAAAATAATGAAATTGTTTTACAAGAGTTAAAAGCTATAATATCAGATAATTCTAATAAAATACTTGCAAATTACCGACCATATTTATTGCCCGACAGACTTTGGCTCTTTTTACTCGAAAAAAGTGAATTGTCAGAAAAAAAGAAATGGAGCGAGTTGGGTAAAAAAGGCTTAAATAAGTTAGTAAATATTTTAACAAACGATATATATTCGGTAAAAGGAAAAACTACTTTTAAAGATGAATTTGTTACCTGTGGTGGTGTAAGTTTAGAGAGTATTAACCAGAAAACAATGCAAAGTAAGCTTGTTGATAATTTATACTTTGCGGGCGAAGTGTTAGATATAGATGGTATTACCGGAGGGTACAATTTACAAGCAGCGTGGACCACTGGTTATGTTGCAGGTAAATTAAGTTGATTTTACCAATTAATTCAGTACTTTTGCAAATCAATGCAAGATAACAAATCAACACGAATAAATAAATACCTTAGCGAAGCAGGGTATTGTTCTCGTAGAGCTGCCGATAAATTAATAGACCAAGGGCGAGTTACAATTAATGGTGAGGTTCCTGAAATGGGAACTAAAATATCGCAAACAGATGAGGTAAGAGTTGATGGCGAAATAATTATAGAACAAACAGATGAGTTAGTTTATATTGCATTTAATAAGCCGATTGGCATTGTTTGTACAACCGATACTGGAGTAGAAAAAGATAATATAATTGATTATATTAATTATCCGAAACGCATATTCCCTATTGGACGACTCGATAAACCTAGCGAAGGTTTAATTTTTTTAACTAACGATGGCAATATTGTAAACAAAATATTACGTGCAAGAAATAATCACGAAAAAGAATATATTGTAACTGTAAACAAGCCAATAACAAACGAGTTTATTATAAAAATGGGGGCAGGAGTTCCTATTTTAGATACAGTAACGCGAAAATGTATTGTCGAAAAAATTAATAATTACGATTTTAAAATAATTTTAACTCAAGGTTTAAATAGGCAAATAAGGCGTATGAGCGAATATTTAGGTTACAATGTATTGGCTCTTAAACGAACACGAATAATGAATGTTTTGCTTGATGTTCCTGTCGGAAAATGGCGAGATTTAACATCGTTAGAATTAAATGAAATTAATAGATTGGTTTCAACATCGAGTAAAACTCATACAAATTAAATAAATATGGAATTAGGTAAAATAAATAAATTAACAGCAGTAAGGTCAACCGAACCGGGCTTTTTTCTTGTTGACGATGATGATAATGAGGTGCTTTTGCCAAATGCTTATGTTACTAGCGATTTAGAAATTGGAAGTGAGATTGAAGTTTTTATATATAAAGATTCGGAAGATAGAATTGTTGCTACAACCGAAACACCGAAGGTTATGATTGACCAATTTGCGTTTTTAAAAGTAAAAGATGTTAATCGTTATGGGGCTTTTATGGATTGGGGATTACAAAAAGATTTAATGGTTCCTTTTGCCGAGCAAAGAAAAAAAATGGAAGTAGGACGAAGTTATGTTGTTTTTTTGTTGGAAGATGAAGTTACGCATCGTTTAATAGGTTCAAACAAAATTAACGATTTTGTTTTTTACGACGAAATAGATGTTAAGCAAGGTGAGAAAGTTGATTTGTTATTATACGAATACGACCATGAGTATGGTATGTTTGCAGTTGTAAACAACTTGTATAAGGGGTTAATATTTAAATCTAATATTCATAAAATGATACATCCGGGAGAGAAACATACCGGTTATGTAAAGCAAATAAGAAATGATGGAAAGTTAGATATAGTATTAGAACCTATTGGTTATGAGAATAATGTAGCAAAAGATGCGAAAAATATAATTGCAATATTAACCGAAAATAATGGAATATTAGCTCTAACAGATAAAAGCTCGCCTGACGATATAAAACGTCAGGTCGGATTAAGTAAAAAAGCCTTTAAAAAAGCTATAGGTTACTTATTTAAAGATAAAAAAATATTAATAAATAATTCTGATATTAGATTGGTATAGAGTTATTATTCTTTAATAAACTTTATTGTTTCTACTCCAATTTTAATAAAGTAAATTCCACTTTTTAAATCAGAAATATCAATATTTGATATTAAATTATCAATAATTAATTTTTTCTGTGTTCTACCTGTAATATCAATAATTTCAGCATTTTCTTGTTTTTTTGTATTAAACATTATATGTAAATTATTTGTAGCAGGATTAGGATAAACTGTAAATTTATTTTTATTGTTAGTGGTATTAGTAATTATAGAACTAACAGAATCGTACTCGTAGGCACCAATATCTGTATATAAACCGGAAAATGAACCCGAATAATTGGGGTCGCCCGCATCAATTGCAGGAGAGTTTGATGTTAGGTGTAAATCGAAATTTGCAGTATCAACAAATAAAGCTGTTGCAAAAATATTTGCTGTGCCGGGCAAAGTGTCGGTATTACTTAAACAATATGACATTGTAAGTGTAGAATTTGATTGTAAAGTGAAATCTTTATAAGTTGCTCCATTCATAATTGTATTTGAAACAATTAGTGTACCACCACTATTACTAGATGTTCCGTGATGTGGTTGTAAAGACCTTACAGATATATATATAGTATTGTGGTCTGCCGTAGTTGTAGCACCGTCGTGGCTTTGTATTCCACCATAACAGTTGTAAATTACATTTCGTTCGGCATATACTGTTGACGATTCGCCCACAGAAATTCCAAAATCGGTATCAGTAATAATATTGTTATTTATAACAACATTATGTGAACTTGTGCCAATATCAACGCCATCATCAGGCCAATGGCGAATAATATTATTACTAATATTACCATAATTAATCCCGTCTGCATCAATAGCGTCAATTTTTCCACCGTTTTCGTCGCTTTCTAAAATAGAGTTTGTAATTATTACAGAGTCTGCATAATGTACGGCAATACCATCTTCACCAATAGTACCAATAACCGCAGAAATTCTTGAATTATTAATATTTATTGTACCATGACTGGCTGCAATTATTTTTCTGGGGTTTTGCAAAACTGTATAATTAAAAATAAGAGTGCCTGAATTTGTAGTAATAGGTCCCCAAGAATCTGCACCTGAATTGGTTATAAGTGTTATGGAATCGTTTTCTTCGCCTATAAGTTTTAATGTTCCTGATACGTTAAAATATTTACCTTGGTTAAACATTATTGTACAACCTTTTTCAAACTGAACAGTAACTCCTGAGTTAATTGTAGGGTTGTTAGTAACTAAATACGGTGAATTTGCAACAGTTAAAAATGTATCGGTGTCAAAACTTGTAGGTAAAATAGTTTGAGCCGTAAGTAAATTGCTTAAAAATACAGTGCTGATTATAAATAAAAGATTTTTCATTATTCTATAATTATTTTGTGAGTATAAACTTTATCATCAATATTTATTTTAAGGAAATACATGCCTTTTTCCAAACTAGAATTATTAGTTAATATATGTTGACCTTTTTGTTGGTACAAGTTAGCCCAAGTTTCTATTTTTGAACCTTTTATGTTGTATAGTTCAATATTTACATATTGTTGCTTTGCTAAATTATATTCAATATTTACAGTTCCTTTTGATGGGTTTGGATATACAGATATTAAAGTAATATTATTTACCGAAGTTTCAACAATACTAGTTGTTCCGTTTACTGCACCCGGTGTTCCTCCGTTAACATATGATGCTCTCCAACTTTCGGCAAGTGTATTATCCATTGCAGGGCTAATAAGTTCAAGGCTCGGTCCAAAACCATTTGCTTGTGTAGGCCAAGGCGATTGCTCGTCGTAAACAACAGAATCTATTAATGTTCCGTAGTTACTGTAGAGTCTAATAAGTTCACCTGTATTTGATAATCCAAAACCATTTGTGCCTGCACCAAAATCTCCATATTTATCGGCAGTAATATTAGTGTAAATAGAATTGAATGCAGTTAAAGCTCTTGTTAAAAGTATGTATTGTCCCGGAGCTACGCTACTTCCGGCAGGAATTAAAAACTCGTGAGTATTGTTAGCATCTTTAAATACCCAGTTTGATATATCAACAGTAAAATCATTAGGGTTGTATAGCTCAATCCAATCGTTGCTATTCATTGTTGCAGATGCGTTGTACATTATTTCGTTAATTACTAAAGTATCGTAAATAAAACTAGCATCTTCTTCAAAGTAAGCTGTTAAATTGTATGTTCCTGAAAAATTAAGAGTAACTTGTTCTTGGTTTGGCAAATTAGAATCGCTCCAGCCTGTAAAAACATAACCAGGGTCAGCTATTGCAGTAATTTCAACAGGAACATTTTCAAAATAAATACCACTCCAAGGGTTAGTTGGTATGTTTATAGTACTTAAATGTAATTTGCCATTTCCAACTACTGTTAAATTTATTGTGTCTGTTGCCGGTAACGAGAAATATGACAATATTTGACTTCTTACAGTATTTGGTCTGTTAGTTAAAAATAAATTTACTTGATTTATATCGTTTTCCCATGTTGCCATAGTTTTACTTGGGTTCCAACGAGAAAGTTCGTTAGGCATTTCGGCATAAACAATTTGTTTTGTGGAGTCCATTTTGGCAATTGCAGTATCGGGTAAGAATAATGTATTCATTAAATCTGCACAACGGTTAATTAATTTATGTTTAAATAGGGTGTTTTGTATCATTTTTTGAGGCATAAAATTAGGCCATTTTTCATTGTATGTATATGCATATTCTGTAAATCCGTTCCACGATAAATTATCTAAAGACCTATCCATATCCCAAATAGTCCAACGCCAACGGCCTTGCGGTGAGTTTTCTTTATATGCAAAACTTCCCCAAGTCCACCCTCTGTCCTGAGTAACATGTACATATGCTAACAAATTTATAAAATTATCCATGTCAATCATATTTGATACTTGATAAAAATTTGCATCATCACTCCAATCTGCACTATTTATAAAATTCGTTAGATTATTCCATTCGGTCATTGAACCGTATTTAAGTTCCGGGCCTGTTTTTGTGTATCTTATTAAATCAAAATTCATTGTGCCAATATGGTCTCCAATTGAATATTCATTAATACTTTCTCTAATGTTATATACTCCCCAATACATTGTGTTAATAGTAAGTATAGCCCAATTTCCTCTTGATGCCCAGCCTCCGCTATAGCGATACATATCGTTTGCAAAAGGGTCTCTAATTAGTGTTCCTCCTGATGTTGTAATATCATCATCATAACCAGAACGTAATACTATATTTTCGAAACGGGTAACAGGAGAATTTTCGAATAATGGATAATGTAATTTGTTTTGACCGTATTTGCTTTCATAAAACAATCGAAATGCTTTTTTTGCCATTCCTACAGAGTTTCCTCCTTGTATTCTAATTCCTGCGTTTGATGCAAACTCTAAATTGCCGTTTTTAAAATAATGAGGCTGGCAAAAACGTTGCCATTCGTCACCTGTATTCCAAGGGTGTGAGTATATCCCAATTGCTCCCCACATATTTAAAGAGTCAATAATAATAGACATAACAGGTAAATTATGTACTTCATCAATAAAATAAATATTACTTGCCGGACGGCTTAACATAAGTCCTGTATTTCCTGAAACAGCTCTAATAACTGTTGTTTGTGTAATGGTTATTGGTGAGGTATATACCAAAGAATTTCTTGAAGGGTCATCTCCATCAAGTGTATAATAAATTGTATCGTTATTGATATTTGGAATTAATGAAATTGTTTGTGTTCCTTGATAGCTTCCTCCAGGTATTGAAAATGTAGGCTCTAGGGCTACTCCTGAATATCCTTGTGTTGTGTTTTCTGCATTTGGTGTTGGGGTGGGGAATAAGTTGTTTGTAGTACTTCCATTAGGATAACGCCCGTAGCTGACATCTTCAAATTGATTATCAAAACTTATTGAATCTACAAGCTGAAGTGTTGCATTGTATAAGCCAACTTCTTCGCCTGAGCCCGATAGTTTAAAATTGGTATGAAGTTTTCCTTGTAAAACTTCATTATCTGCCCAAAATAAAATGTATTCGCCAGGATTAAGCGATATATTTGTGTCAATTAAAAATAAATTTGGAACTAAAAAGTTATCGGTTAAGTACATTCCTGTTAAGCTAACTGTTGATGAGCCGTAATTATATAATTCAATATAATCATCAAAATCGCCATTGTTGTCGGTAATAATGGTGGAATTTATAGCACTTATCTCGTTAATACGTATTGTTTGCGAAAAAATATTGGGTGAAATAATTATTAGTAGTAGAAATAAATAGTTTCTCATATAAATATATTTTTTTATTATAGACACTTTTTTTAGTGAAAAGTTGCTTTAGGTCAAACAAAGTTAGTAATTTTATCGAGAATGTTAAAATACCTTGAAAATAAAAATATTGATAAAGTAAAATGGGATTTGTTAATTGCCAATTCGGTTAATGGTTTTGTGTATTCAACAAGTAATTATTTAGATATTGTTTGCGAAAATTGGGACGCATTAATTTATGGTGATTACCAGGCTATTATGCCATTGCCATACAAAAAGAAATTTGGTGTAAAATACATAATTCAACCTGATTTTTCGCAACAATTAGGTGTTGTTTATATTAATAAACCAGATGATGATGTAATAAATAAATTTACGGTTTTCTTAAAAAACAGTTTTCTTTATTTTGCATTAAACTTAAATTTTGATAACAATATTAATAATGTGAAATTTATTGATAAAACTAATTTAATATTAGATTTGAATAATAGTTTCGATGAAATTTCAAAGAATTTTAGTAAAAATACAAAACGTAACATAAATAAATCTAAGAAATATGGATTTGAAATAACGGTTAATAAAGAAATTAGCAGGTTTATTAATTTTTTCAAATCTAATTTAAAAGAAGAGGTGCCGGAAGAAACAATAAATATTTTAAAAAATATTTTAGATTATTCTGTTAAATATCAAATAGGCGAAATTTATTCAGTAAAAAAAGGTGACGAACTTTTAGCCTCAGTTTTTATCTTAACATCGTTTAATCGCTATATATACTTGGCTGCAACTTCTAATGCTAAAGGAAAAGAGTTACGTGCTATGTTCTTTTTGTTAAATAGTTTTATCGAAGATAATTGTAATTCTAGTAAAATATTAGATTTTGAAGGCTCTGATGTTGAGGGAGTAAAACGATTTTATAAAGGGTTTGGTGCTATAGAACAAAACTATAAACATATTTTTAAAAAGATATTTTAATTATCTTTGTAGTTTATAGGCAACTAATTTTTACCTAAAGTGTCTATTTATAAATTATACTGTATAAAATGAAAAAAATATTAGCAATTTTATTATTAGTTACCTCTGTAATTACTTATTCGCAAACTAATAACAATGTTTATGAAGAAGGCTATAATACAATAACAGGTATAGATACAACAGGGTTTTATCTAAATAAAAATTATAAATCAGTAAATATATCATATACGTTAAAAATAAATGAGATTTGTGCAAACAACGGTTCAACTTATGCCGATGAGTTTGGAGAGTACGATGACTGGGTTGAGTTATATAATTATGGAACAGAAGATATTGATTTAAAAGATTTGTATTTCTCAGATAACATTAACGAACCATTAAAATTTCAACTTGACTCGTCAATAATTATAACGGCAGGCGGTTTTGTTGTGCTTTGGGCTGATGAGCAACCACAACAAGGACGGTATCATTTAAATTTTAAACTATCATCGTCAGGAGAAAGTTTTTTAATTTACGAGCCAAGTATAGGGGTTTTAGATTTGATGAATTTTGATAATCAGAATTATGACAATACTTATGGCTGCCAGCCTGATGGAAGTACAAATTTGAATTATTTTACAACTGCTACCCCAAATTCTTCAAATACAGCTACAGGTTTGTTAGATATAGTGCCGGAACCTACAATTACTGTAAATACAGGGTTTTACACCTCGACGCAAACGGTATCGATAAATGAATCTATATCTGGCACTGATATATATTATACTACTAATGGAGCAGAACCAACTACAAATTCGTTTTTGTATTCATCAGCAATTACTATTGATACAAATACAATTATACGAGCTAAAGCGTTTAAAGCTAACTATATACCGAGTTCAGTTGCAACAAAAACATATATTTTTAATGAAGAATCATCAATACCTGTATTGTTTGTAACATCAACTAACTCAAATATTTTTCAATCATATGATACACCTGTACACTCTGAGTTAATTGATGAAGATGGTACATCAGTTTTTTCAATAAATGCAGGAAGTCAGTTACATGGAGATAATAGTGCTGTACAGAAAAGTTTTAAACTATTTTTTAGGTCAATGTACGGAGCAAATTCGGTAAATAAACAATTGTTTGATAATAAAGATATAACACATTTTAAAAGATTAATTTTTAGAGCAGCAGGTAACGATGGAATGGTTACAGCTTCATCGGACAGAGCACATATGCGTGATGGTATAAATGCAACTATGGCTATTAAATCTAATTTAAAATTTAAATCATCAGCATATAAAGCTGTTAACGTATATTTGAATGGCGAATATCGTGGTATTTTTAATATGCGAGAACGTATAGATAAATACTTTATTGAAGATAATTATGATTACGACGATGATTTGCCTCGTAATATGATTGAGTATGCTTTTGGATATTCAGGTAATTTACATGTTATTGCCGGCGAATGGAGCGATTTTTCTGACACTCATCATTATTGCGAAGACAATGATTTGTCAATTCAATCTAATTATGATTATGTGGCTGAAAGATTTGATATAGAGGATTTTACTGATTATTGGATATTTGAAACATATATAGGTAATTTCGATTGGCTTACTAATAATATGTTTTTTTGGAGACCTGATGTTCCGAACGGAAAATATAGATGGATATTATGGGATACCGACCATGGAATAGGCTTACCTTATAGTAGTTATGGAAATCCTGAATGGAATACTTTAGAATGGGCAACAAGTACTTGGAGTGGTCGCCCTTGGGATGGAGCCAGAACTAGAATAATAAGAAATTTATTAGAAAATGATGATTATAAGTATTATTTTATTACTCGTTATGCCGACTTGATAAATAAATATTTTGGAAGCGGTATGTTTACAAATATTGTTGATTCGCTTGAAGATGTTATTGAAGATGAAATTCCAAAACAAATTGCACGTTGGGGGGTTAGCACAGAAAATTCGTGGGAAGAATCGTTTAATACTATTAGAGATTATATAACTGAGCGACCTGAGAATGTAAGAGAGCATATTAAAGGTTTATATTCGCTTGAAGATATGTACACATTGCAATTAGATGTATATCCCGAAAATTCGGGCAAATTTAATTTGAATACAATTAGTGTAGATGGAGAATTCTCTTGGACAGGAAAATATTACGAGAATATGAAAATAACTATAGAAGCAATTCCGATGCCGGGATATCAGTTTGTTGGTTGGCAAAATTCTTTAGAAACAGCACAAGAAATAGAAATATATCCTCACGGAAATACAACTGTAGTTGCTCTATTTGAACCTGTTAATTATGATGATTATCCTGTTGTTTTTAATGAAATAAGTTATAATCAAGACAATACTTATGCTTCCGGCGATTGGATTGAACTTTATAATAGGTCTGATAATGATGTAGATATTTCCGGTTGGGAGTTTAAAGATAGCGATGATAATCATGTATATACATTTCCTCAGAATACAATTTTAGAGGAGGAAGAATATTTGGTTGTATGTTCAAACGAGATTTTGTTTACATCAACTTACCCAAATGTTGAGAATTATTTAGCCGAATTTAATTTTGGATTAAGCGGAAATGGCGAGTTATTAAGATTGTACAATGATACCATAATTATTGATTCTGTTTTGTACGATGATACAGCTCCTTGGCCAACAGCAGCTGATGGGAATGGTCCAACATTAGAGCTTATTAATACAAATTATAATAACGATTTTGGCGAAAATTGGCAAGCATCCTACGTTGATGGAGGTACTCCGGGAGAGGAAAGTAGCCATTTAGTTAGTAATATAAATAATTATTCTGATAATAATATTTCAATTTATCCAAACCCTACTTATAACAAAGTTAATATTTCATTAAACGAAAACTCTGAAATAATTATTTTTGATACTAATGGCAAAATGTATTTGGCAAAAAAAATAAAAAAAGGAAAAAATATTGTTGATTTGTCTTTGTACAAGCAAGGAATTTATTTTGTTAGAATAATCACAGCAGATAACATTATAACTAAAAAGATTGTTAAACTTTAGCTTATGAGTTCGATTTCTGAATTAAAGAATATAGCTAAACATATACGGATTGACCTTTTAAAAAGCATTAGTGAGGCAGGTAGTGGGCATACAGGCGGCTCGTTAAGTTCGGCAGATATTTTTACTGCATTATATTTTAATATTTTAAATCATAAACCTGACAATCCTAATTGGGCAGAACGTGATAAATTAATATTATCAATAGGGCATATTGCTCCGGTATATTACGCCACACTTGCGCATGTAGGCTATTTTTCTATTGATGAATTACAGACATTACGTAAATTAGGTTCTCGTTTGCAAGGACACCCCGGAAAAGATCATGGTTTGCCGGGTATTGAGCTTTCTGCCGGCTCTTTAGGCCAAGGATTGTCGGTTGCAGTTGGTCTGGCATTAGCCTCTAAAATTGATAAAAAAAATAATTATATTTATTGTATTAATGGCGATGGTGAATTACAAGAAGGAAGTATTTGGGAAGCAGCAATGAGTGCTTCGCATCATAAACTAGATAATTTAATTACGTTTATCGACCGTAATAAACTGCAAATTGATGGGGAAACAGAAAATGTTATGAGTTTAGAACCACTTGCAGACAAATGGAAGGCCTTTGGTTGGGAAGTTTTTGAGTGTAATGGTCATAATATTGAAGAAATAATAAACACTGTAAATACTGCAAAAACAATAAAAAATAAACCAAAGCTAATTATAGCTAATACCATTATGGGAAAGGGAGTTAAGTCTATTGAAAATAATCATAAATGGCATGGAAAAGCTCCGTCGAAAACAGAGTTAGAACAATTTATTTCTGAAGTTTATTAATGATAAATACCAGATACTATATTGAATTAGCATATAAAGGAACAGATTATCATGGTTGGCAAATACAACCAAATGCAATAACAGTACAAGAAACTTTAGAAGAAGCACTTTCTGTAAAACTACAACAAGAAATTAGGGTTGTTGGTGCCGGCAGAACTGATACTGGTGTTCATGCTAAGTTTTTTGTTGCTCATTTCGATAGTTCTAAAAATATTGATAATAAAACTATTTTTGGGCTAAATAACATACTACCAAATGACATTGTGGTGTATGATATAAAAAAAGTAAACCCCAATTTTAATGCACGTTTCGATGCTCAATCGCGAACTTATAAATATTATATCACAAACAAAAAGAGTCCTTTTTTAATAGAAACTACTACTTTTGTAAAAGAAAAAATTAATTTAAATATTTTAAATAGAGCGAGCAATATTTTATTTAACTATACCGATTTTACCTCGTTTAGTAAGTTACATACCGATACTAAAACAAATAATTGTAAAATATTTTATGCTAAATGGTATATAGAAAACGAAATTATAGTTTTTGAAATAACTGCTGATAGGTTTCTTAGAAATATGGTACGCTCAATAGTTGGAACACTACTCGATGTTAACGCAGGTAAAAAAACAATATCTGAATTTAGTAAAATAATTGAATCTAAAGACAGACGTAATGCCGGTAAATCTGCTCCTGCACAGGGGTTGTTTTTAACCAAAATAGAATACGACAGAAATATATTTATTAATTAATTTATAAAAACACATAAACAGTTTTGTAAAACAAAATATTTAGTATATTTTTGCAGTCCGATTTAAAAAATTAATAAAAAATATATAGCGATGAAACGTACATTTCAGCCTTCTAACAGAAAGAGAAGAAATAAGCATGGGTTTAGAGAAAGAATGGCCTCTGTAAGTGGTAGAAAAGTTTTAGCAAGAAGACGTGCAAAAGGACGTAAGAAACTTAGTGTTTCTAGTGAGATTGCAAAAAAATAATAATCTATCGATAAGATAATAACAAGAGAGTTAATATATTAACTCTCTTTTTTTATGCTATAGCTAAAGTTGCTATTGTTATTTTTGTGTTACAACTATTATTTATGGCGTTTATACAAGCCTCAATTGTAGCACCGGTTGTAATAACATCGTCAACCAGCAAAATATGTTTCCCTTCAAATAATTCAGATTTTATATCAAAAACCGATTTTACATTTTCCCAACGCTCAATTCTATTCTTTTTGGTTTGAGTTTTGGTGTGAGTGTTTCTAATAAGCGTTTTTTCATCAATTTTAACTTTTAATATATCGGCTATTCCTTTTGCAATCCAAGTGCTTTGATTGTAGCCTCTTATTCTCATTTTTTTTGGGTGTAAAGGTACAGGTACTATATAATCAACATATTTAATATAAGGAGATTCTTTTATTGCAATTCCTAAAAATCGGCCAAGCTCAAAACCTATCTCTGTTTTATCGTCGTATTTTAGCTCGTATAGTAAGTTTTTGTATTTACTAGCTTTGTTGTATGTGAATAATGAAGTTCCGTAATTAATATTTGCTCTGCCATAGAAAAGTTCGGTTGTGGCATTTTCTATATATAAATGATTGTTTGTAAGGGGTAAATTAAATAAACAATCGGTGCAAAATAATTTCTCAATTTTTGTTAATGGCGTGCCACATACATAACAGTAATTAGGATAAAATAAACTAATTATATCGTTAAAAATAGGAAGCATAAAGTTGTTTTTTTATAAAGATAAAAATAAATTGCTTATTTTGTAAAAAAAATATCCTAATGCGAATATATATTACGTATTTCTTATTGTTAATTACTTTACTAAGTTACTCTCAGCAAAGTGCAATAAAGTCTAAAACATTAACTTGGTTTGGCTTAGATTACACTAATGCAAACTTTATTGGAACAAAAGATTTTAATGATGCTTATACATTAAAAAATACACTTTTTGTACAATGGAATTCGGTAGTAGTTAAAGAATATGAGAAGTTTAATTTTATGAAGTTTTATCAAAAAGATGATGTTAAATATTATACGGAATTGGTAACAGAACGTAACCATAATACAAATGTAAAAGTAAAAATATCAGATAATTACACTAAATCAATACATTTAAATAAAGATACCATTCAAACAATTATTGATTCGTATAAAATACCGGAAGGAATGAATGGGCTCGGACTTGTATATATTGTAGAGAGTTATAATAAGTTTAGTAATATTGGATTTTATTATGTTGTGTTTTTTAATATTGCAAGCCGTGAGATTATTTATACCGAGCGTTTTGATGGTAAAGCAAAAGGTACGGGTTTAAGAAATCATTGGGTAAATACAGCTTTTTATGTGCTTGAAAAATCTAGTAAAAAATATAAAAAATTTCTAAAGAAGTTTTAAAAAATAAAATATGAAGCCAAAACAAAAGCACGAGTTGCATATAAGAAATAAGCATAAAGGACAATATAATTTTGAAGAATTAATTATTAAACATCCTAAATTAAGGAAATTTGTAAGACCAAATAAATATAATATAAATTCTATCGATTTTGCTAATCCCGAAGCTGTAAAAGAATTAAATACAGCGTTATTAATAAAGCAGTATAATATAGTAAATTGGAATATTCCAAAGGGTTATTTATGTCCGCCAATACCAGGTAGAGCCGATTATATACATTATATAGCCGATTTGCTAAAGCTAAATGCAAACGGTAATGTAAAGTGTTTAGATGTTGGCACAGGTGCTAATTGCATATATCCTATTATTGGTGTAGCGGAATATAATTGGAGTTTTGTTGGTTCTGATATTGATAAAAAAGCCATAGATAATGCTGAAAAAATAGTTAATTCAAATAAAATATTAAGTAAGAGTATTGAATTAAGATTTCAGCCGGACATTAATTTATTTTTCAAAAATATAATTAAAAAAGATGAAAAATTTGATGTTTCAATTTGTAATCCGCCATTTCATAAGTCGTTAGCCGATGCCCAAAAAGGGACTTTACGAAAGCTTAAAAATTTATCGAAAGAGCAAGTTAAAGAAATTACTTTAAATTTTGGTGGTAAAAGTAACGAGCTTTTTTGTAAAGGTGGCGAAAAGCAATTTATTATAAATATGATACTTGAAAGTAAGCAATATAGTAAATCGGTTAAATGGTTTACAACGCTTGTTTCAAAACAAGAACATTTACCGGCAATTTATAAAATATTGGAAAATGTAAAAGTATCGAAAATAGAGACTATTAAAATGGGGCATGGTAATAAAATTAGTAGGATTGTTTGTTGGAGTTTTCTATGATAAAAATAAATAAAAAAGGCTTGTTTAAATTTAAACAAGCCTTTTTATTTATATAATATATTTTATTTGAAAATTAATTTAGCAGTAACTAATTCATCGTTAAATTTAAGGGTAATAAAATAAATACCTTTAGCTTCAGATGATAAATCAATTGTATTTGAAACCGATGCTGTGTAAGTTTTATTGTAAACAATTTTACCATTTACATTAACAACTTTTATTTCTAATGGAGAAACATTATTGTCAATTTTAACGGTAAATGTACCGTTTGAAGGATTTGGTGAAATTATTACTCCATATTTTGTTAGAATATCAATATTAGTTAAAATTGTTAAAACTGCAATGTCTGTTGAGATGTTACCACAAGCACCTGTTATATCACAATTATAATCGCCATAGTCAGTTGAGCTAACATTGTCAATAGATAATATATTTGTGGTTGCACCGGAAATATTGCCACCGTCTGAAATAGTTGAGCCGTTTTTGTTCCACTGATATACAAGCCCTGTTCCTGTAGCAATAACTGTAAAGTTAACATTATCACCGGCATTAGCATCAATACTTATTGGCTGAGTTGTAATTGTTGGCGAAGTTCCAACAGATAAAGTTGCAGTATTTGAAGTGATATTTCCGCAATCACCTGAAACAAAACAAGTGTAATTTCCTGAATTAGTAGAACTGGCACTATTAATTGTATATGTGTTGGAAGTTGCACCTGAAATATTACTTCCATTAAATTGCCATTGATAAGCTATATTTGTTCCGGTGGCAGATGTAGTAAATGTTGCATTCTCACCATCGCAAATATTAATATTTGAAGGTTGAGTATTTATTGTTGTAGCTGAATTTACATTAACTGTAGCAGAATTTGATGTTAGATTACCACAAGGCCCGGTTACTATACAAGTGTAATCTCCTGCGTCATTAGTTGAAGCTGATGTTGTGTATGTTGCTGAAGTAGCACCTGAAATGTTAGTACCATTTAATTGCCATTGATAAGTTAAATTACCACCTGTAGCTGATACACTTAATTGTAAATTATCGCCTTCGCAGTATGTTGTACCAACTGGTTGCGTATTTATTGTTATAGCATCACTAACTGTTAAAGTTGCAGTATTTGAAGTGATATTTCCGCAATCACCTGAAACAAAACAAGTGTAATTTCCTGAATTAGTAGAACTGGCACCATTAATTGTATATGTGTTGGAAGTTGCACCTGAAATATTACTTCCATTAAATTGCCATTGATAAGCTATATTTGTTCCGGTGGCAGATGTAGTAAATGTTGCATTCTCACCATCGCAAA
>CAMZKE010000127.1 GCA_947311115.1 uncultured Bacteroidales bacterium
AAATGGTTTGCAATGAAGTATCAGGAAAAGAAAAATGTATATTGAAAAATATAACCACCCAAATTTGGGTGATTTGGGTTTTATGATAACAAACTGTTTATAAGTGGGTTATGTGTAATATTGTTGGGTTTTATGAATAATGCGGGTTAAAATATTTATTATTTAGAGTTAAACTTACTTCGTAATTAAAAATTACAAAACTATCTTTGCAAAAAATAAAAAAATATTGAAATTGACTAATAGTAAGAGTAGAGAATTTGTTTCTGAAAATGATAAAATTATAGTTTATGGAGCACGGGTTCATAATCTTAAAAATATTAATGTAACAATACCTCGTAATAAACTTACTGTAATAACCGGATTAAGTGGTAGTGGTAAATCGTCGCTTGCTTTTGATGTAATACATGCCGAAGGACAACGTAGGTATTTAGAAACATTTTCGGCTTATGCACGCCAGTTTATTGGTGGGGTTGAACGTCCTGATGTAGATAAGATTACCGGCTTAAGTCCAGTTATTTCTATTGAACAAAAAACAACAAATAAAAATCCTCGTTCAACCGTTGGAACTACTACTGAAATATACGATTTTTTACGTTTGTTATACGCACGTGTTGCAACAGCATATACATACGATACAAACGAAAAAATGGTAAAATATTCAGAAGATGATATTATTACAATTATTAATCAAAAATACCAAGATAAAAAAATACTTATATTAGCTCCTGTTGTTAAAGGAAGAAAAGGACATTACAAAGAATTATTTGAACGAATAAGAAGACGAGGCTTTATTCAAGCTCTTATTGATGGCGAAATTATTGATTTAGTACAAGGGTTAAAATTAAATCGCTATCAAAATCATGATGTTGATGTGGTTGTTGATAAAATTAAAGTTGAAGAAAAAAGCCAAAAACGTTTATTAGAATCAATACGAATTGCAAGCAAAGAAGGAGATAGTGTTATTTCTATTTTCGATATTGAAACAAAAGAACATAAATATTTTTCACAAAGTTTAATGTCGCCAGATGGTAATATTTCCTATAATGAGCCTGCACCTCATTCGTTTTCGTTTAATTCGCCACATGGTGCTTGTCCAAAATGTAAAGGTTTGGGGCGGGTAACCGAAACAAATATTGAAACAATAATTCCCGATAACACAAAAAGTATTGCCGCCGGAGGTATTGTCCCTTTAGGTAAATTTAAAAGTTCGCTTATTTTTTGGCAAATAGAGTCTATTGCTCAAAAATATGGATTCGGATTAAAAACACAAATAAAAAATATACCGGAAGAAGCATTAAATATTATTTTATATGGCTCGGTTGAACCCATAAATGTTAAAAATAGTCCTCTCGGAAGTTTATCAAATTATTCGTTTAATTTTAGTGGTATAATTAGTTATCTGTTAAATAATTCAGAATCATCGAAGAAAAAAAGTAAATTTTCGGAGCAATTTGTAACAAAGATGGTGTGTCCGGAATGTAAAGGGCAACGACTAAAAAAGGAATCGCTTAGTTTTAAAATAGCCGGTAAAAATATAAGTGAGGTAGCATCGTTAGATTTAAACGAACTTGCAGAGTGGTTTAATAATATAGATAGTTTTTTTACTGAAAAACAAAAAATAATAGCAAAAGATATTCTTAAAGAAATAAAAACAAGAATCGCTTTTCTTTTAGATGTGGGTTTAGAATATTTATCGTTAAATAGGCAATCAAGAAGTTTGTCGGGAGGCGAAAGTCAACGTATTAGACTTGCAACACAAATAGGTTCTAAATTAGTAAATGTGCTTTATATTTTAGATGAGCCAAGTATAGGACTTCATCAGCGAGATAATGATAGATTAATAAAATCATTATCAAATTTAAGAGACGCAGGTAATTCAATTATAGTGGTTGAACACGATGAAGATATGATTCTTTCGGCTGATTATATTATTGATATGGGGCCAGGAGCAGGTAGATTGGGAGGCGAGGTTGTTTATGCCGGAGATTCGAAAAAATTGTTAAAAGCAAATACTTGTACTGCAAAATACATTAACAAGGAAAAATATATTGAAATACCTAAACAAAGAAGAGTTGGTACAGGTAAATATTTAATTTTAGAAAATGCAACAGGAAACAATCTTAAATCGGTTACAGCTAAAATACCCTTAGGTGTATTAGTTTGTGTTACAGGTGTTTCTGGTAGCGGTAAATCATCGTTAATTAACGGAACATTACAACCGATATTAAGTAAATTTTTCTACCGTTCTTTAAAAGAGCCTTTAGCATATTCTAAAATATCAGGAATAGAAAATATTGATAAAGTTATTGAGGTTAATCAAACTCCTCTTGGGCGAACCCCTCGTTCAAATCCTGCAACTTACACTAAAATGTTTGATGATATTCGTAAACTATACGAAACTTTACCTGAAGCAAAAATTCGTGGTTATAAAGCAGGGCGATTCTCATTTAATGTAAAAGGCGGGCGTTGTGAAACATGCAAAGGAGCAGGTGTGAAAACTATTGAAATGAATTTTTTACCTGATGTATATGTTAAATGCGACGACTGCAATGGACGTAGGTATAATCGTGAAACACTTGAGGTTAGATTCAAAGGTAAATCTATTAGTGATGTGCTTGATATGACTATTAATGCAGCTGTTGAGTTTTTTGCAAGTGTGCCGAATATTCTAAAAAAGTTGCAAGCATTACAAAATGTAGGTTTAGGTTATATAAAACTTGGGCAAGCTTCCACAACATTATCAGGTGGCGAGGCACAGCGTGTGAAATTGGCTAATGAACTTGCAAAAAAAGATACAGGAAATACTCTTTATATATTAGATGAACCTACAACAGGCTTGCATTTTGAAGATATTAGAGTGTTGATGAATGTAATCGATGAGCTAGTAAATAAAGCTAATTCGGTAATAATTATTGAGCATAACACTGACGTAATTAAAAAAGCAGATTATATTATTGATTTAGGACCTGAGGGTGGTAAAAATGGAGGTTATATTATAGCAGAAGGTACTCCTGAAGAAATTATTGAAAATAATAAAAGTTATACAGCAAAATATTTAACAAAAGTTTTAAATTAGTTGTATATGTGTTTACAATAAAATATGTAATTTAGACACATCAAAAAAACAAAAAATATATTAATAAGCCCTTTAGATTGGGGGTTAGGGCATACTATCCGTATTATTCCTATTATAAATAATTATTTAGATGAGGGTAGTAGTATTACTGTTGCTTGTAATGTTTTTCAAAAACAAATATTAGAAAACGAAATTAATAATGTTAATTTTATTGATATTGAAGGATACAATATAAATTTGTCATCAAGTAAAAATCAAACACTAAAAATATTATTTCAGATACCTAAAATTATAAAAAACATAAAAACTGAAAATGCTTTTGTAGCAAGTTATATTAAATCAAATAAAATTGATTTAATCATTTCTGATAATAGATATGGGTTTAGAAACAAAGAAGTAAAATCGGTAATAATTACTCATCAAACATATATTAAGACACCATTAAAAATTAAATTTTTTGAGCAACTGTTAAATATAGTAAATACAAAACAAATTAATAAGTTTTCGGAGTGTTGGGTGCCTGATATTGAAAACGAAAATAATTTGTCAGGCGATTTATCACATAAAAATAAAAAAATAAAGAATATTAAATATATTGGCATTTTAAGCCGATTTGAAAAACTAAAAACAAAACTAAAAACAAATAAAGTATTAGCTGTAATCTCTGGTCCTGAGCCTCAACGTACAATTTTTGAGGATATATTAATTAATAAATTATCAAAAGAAAAATATAATACAATAATTATTAGAGGTACAAATAAAGATGTAAAAATCGATACAAATAATTTGAGTTTTATAAATATTGCAGATTCTAAGAAATTGCAGCAGTTAATATCGCAATCAGAAATTATTATATCACGCTCTGGTTATACAAGTATTTTAGATTATATTAAACTTGGCATAAAGGCAATACTTGTACCAACGCCGGGGCAAACCGAACAAGAGTATTTGGCAAAGTATTTATCAGAAAAATATAATTTTAAATATGTTAGACAAATAGATTTAACTAAATTTAAAATTGAGGAATAGTTATATGTGTTTGTAACCTGAATTTATAATTTTATTTTTTAACATTTATTATGAAAATAAGTAACTATTTTATATCTTTGACGTACACGCACAGATTATACATTATAATAATTATACATTTAATACCACATTAATATGAGTAAATTTTACATTCTATTTTTCGTATTGCTTTCATTTAACATATTTTCACAAACAGGTACAGAGTTTTGGCTTGCCCCACCTAATGTTACTGATGATCACCGTTCGTCAGATAGATTCAAATATTATTTGAATTTAACAGGTTTAGATGCAGATGCTGTTTTGCATATTTGGCAGCCTGCAAATACATCAACCGGTTATGATACAACTTTTACGCTGTTGGCAAACACATCGCAAAAAATATATTTAGGGCATAAAACGGCTCAATTAGAAACCAAACCAACTAATACGGTATTAAATACAGGTTTGTTGATAGAGAGCACAAATGGCGAAAAAATATCTGCATATTACGAATATGATAATCGAAATAATCCCGATATTTTTGCTCTAAAAGGTGCAAATTCATTAGGAAAAGAGTTTTATATTCCCTTGCACAATCACTCTCCTTGGCATAATCATAATTTTACAAACGATTTGGCTTATGCATCGTTTGATATTGTTGCTACAGAGGATAATACAACAGTTTTGATTTTTCCTTCAAATGATGTTGATGGTCACCCAGCACTACAGCAATTTTCTGTAACGCTTAATAGAGGCGAAACATATTCTTGTGGTTTTACGGGTACAAATCATATTGAACCTTTAAATCACCCTTATGGTTCGTCAGTAACATCTGATAAGCCAATAGCCATTTCAATAAAAGATGACTCAGACCATGGAATTCATGGTTGTTATGATTTACTTGGCGATCAAATTGTGCCTGTTGATATTGTAGGTACAGAATATATTGTTGTTAGGGGAGGGTTAAATAGTAATGAAGATGAGAGTTTTTTCGTTCTTGCTACTCAAAATAATACACAAATAACAATAACTAACGACGATGAGGTTTTAACCAAAACACTTTTTGCAGGTGAAACTTTTAGGTACGAAATTGCAGAAGATGTTTCCGGTTCGGCAACATCACGAGCATACAATTATATTCAAGCAAGTGCACCTGTATATTTATCGCATGTCGCAGGTTTTGGATGCGAAATGGGACAAGCTTTATTGCCTCCTCTTAACTGTGCCGGTTCTGAAAAAGTTAGTTTTGTAAGGTCAACCAACGAAGGGTTTTTCTTAACCTTATTGGTTAAAACACCTTCAATTGGCGATTTTACAATAACTCCGTCTTCTGCTCAAGCAGCTATTGATGGAGCTACTTGGGTAACTGTACCTGGTACAGGAGGCGACTGGAGTGCAACTTCGATACAATTTAATACAACTGAAATACCTGTAGGAGGAGCAAACAGACTTGTAAACTCAACCGATGTTTTTGCAATGGGTTTAATAAATGGAGGTAGCACCTCAGGTTGTCGTTATGGCTATTTTTCTGAATTTGTAGCAAAAACTGTAACCGATGCAGGTGTCGATTTTACTATTTGTGCGAACTCAACAGCAACTCTTAACGGAAATGTACACGGTGGAGCAACTACAGGAATATGGACTACATCAGGTACAGGTAATTTTGATGATGCTACAAGTTTTAATGCTGTTTATACACCAAGTACTAATGATATTAATGCGGGAAGTGTTACTTTAACTTTAACCTCAACAGGTATTTGTTTTCCTGAATCTGATGATATGCTACTTTCTTTCGACCCTGCTCCAACAGTTGATGCCGGTCTTGACCAAACGGTTTGTGCCAATAATGTTGATGCTAACCTAAACGGAATAATAACTGTTGCTGATGGCGGTATTTGGACAACCTCAGGTGATGGTAGTTTCGATAATGCAGCAATAATGAATGCAGTATATACCGCAGGCCCAACTGATATTGCTAATGGAACAGTTCGTCTATATTTAACAACTACAGGAAATTACAGTTGTAATGCTGAGGTAGATAGTCTTGATATAACTATAACACCTGCACCAACAATTAATGCAGGAATAAATCAAACAGTTTGTTCAAATAACCCAACTATAACTCTAAATGCCACAACAAATGGCGTGCCTACAGGTGCAATTTGGAGTGGAGGGAATGGTTCTTATAATCCGGGTAGTAATTTCTTAAATACAGATTATACTCCTTCCGGAGTTGAAGTTTCAAATGGAAGTTTAACTTTAACAGTTACTACAACAGGAAGTACAGGTTGTACCGAAGTTTCCGATAATATTTCAATAACATTTTCTCCTTCGCCTATTGTAAATGCTGGTGCAGACCAAATAAAATGTGCAAATAATGAAGCAACAGTACTAAACGGTTCAATATCGGGTGGTGCAAGTGCAGGTGTTTGGACAAATGGTAACGGTACTTTTGTTGTTGATGATACCGATTTGGGAGCAACATACACTCCAACACCTACTGAAATAGCAAACGGAAGTGTTACCCTTACTTTAACAAGTACCGACCACGGTACAAATGGATGTAATGCCGAAAGCGATCAAATGACAATTAACTTTACACCAAAACCTACTGCTGATGCGGGTTCTGACCAAACAGTGTGTGCAAATAATTCTGATGTAAGTCTATCAGGAAGTATTACTGTTGCTTCAGGAGGAATATGGTCAAGTAGCGGAAACGGTATTTTTTCATCAACAACAAATTTAACAACTACATACTACCCTTCAGTAGCAGATATAACAGCGGGTTCTGTTAAAATTTATTTAACAACTACCGGAAATGCTTCTTGTAATGAGGTTAAAGATAGTATGATAGTTACAATAACATCTGCACCAACAGTTAATGCAGGAGCCGATTTCTCAGTTTGCTCAAATAATGCAGATATTGTATTAAATGCTAATGTAACAGGAGCAACAAATTGGCAATGGACAGGTGGTGCTGGTGCGTGGAACCCGGGTAATACTGCTTTAAATACAACTTATTCGCCAAGTGCTGCCGAAATTGCAAATGGCGATATAACTCTAACACTTACGACTACAGCACAAGGTAATTGTAATGCTGTTAGCGACGATATTAAAATTATATTTACGCCTAAACCTGATGTTAATGCAGGTGTTGACCAAGTAAAATGTGAAAATAATCCTACAACTATACTTAATGGTACTATTTCAGGTGGTGCAAGTGCAGGTATTTGGACAAATGGAAACGGTACTTTTGTAAATAATGATACTGAATTAGGAGCAACATATACTCCTACCGCAACTGAAATATCAAACGGAAGTGTTACTCTAACATTAACTAGTACCGACCATACAACAAATGCTTGTAATGCAGAGAGTAGCCAAATGACAATTTCATTTACAAGTGCACCAACAGTTGATGCCGGAACAGATATAGATGTATGTCAAAATAATGCAACTGCAATATTAAGCGGTTCGTCAAGTACAGGTTCAGGTAGTTGGAGTGGAGGTACAGGAACATTTGCTAATTCAAATAGTTTAAGTACAACATATACCCCATCATCTACCGAAATAGCAAATGCTACACCTGTAACGCTTACATTATCAACAACAGGTAATGGCTCTTGCTTGGCAGAAACCGACCAAGTTATAATAAGTTTTGACCCTAAACCAATAGCAGATGCGGGTAATCCACAAATATCTTGTGCAAATAATCCTATTGTAACTTTGCAAGGCTCAGTAACAAATGCAAATGGTGGTTCTTGGTCTGGTAGTTCAGGCTCTTTTAGTCCAAGCAATACAGCATTAAATGCAACTTTTTTGCCAACAGCAGCTGATATTGCAGCAGGAGGAGTAAATTTAACTTTAACTGCAATAGGAATTAATGGTTGTAACGATGAAACAGATATTTTTAATTTAACAATAGTTCCTTCTCCAATTGTTGATGCCGGAGTTGACGATTATTATTGTAAAAATAATGCAACAATTAGTTTAAATGGTGCAGTAACAAATGCTACCGGCGGAACTTGGTCTGGTGGTTTAGGTATATATGGCGATGCAAATTCGCTAAATACTACATATCAACCAACACAAGATGAATTAGATGATGGGTTTGTTACTCTGTATCTTACATCAACAGGTAATGGTACATGTAATGCTGTTCAAGATGAAGTAACTTATACATTTACTGATGCTCCTATTGTTGATGCTGGTATAACACAAAGTGTTTGTGCAAATAATTCTGACGTTTCTTTAAATGGAACTGTTACTGTAGCAACAGGTGGTGTTTGGAGCGGCGGACTAGGAAATTATTCTCCTACTGATACAACTCTTAACGCTGTTTATCACCCAACTGCAAGCGAAATAGCTAATCAATCAGTAACTTTAACTCTTACATCAACCGGAAATGGTTCGTGCAATTTAGTTAGCGATAATGTAACAATTAATATTGCACCTTCTCCAATTGTAGATGCAGGTATTGATGTACACTCGTGTTATAATAGTCCAATAGCAACATTAAATGGTACTGTAACAAATGCCTCGGGTGGTATTTGGAGTGGTGGTGCAGGAACTTTTTCACCAAGTAATACAACTCTAAACGCTGATTATACACCTACTCAAACAGAAATTGACGCAGGTATTATTAAACTATATCTTACATCTGCAAGTGGAAATTCTTGTAATCCGGTTGTTGATAGTATGAATATTATTATTGACCCTAAGCCAATTGTAAATGCCGGAATTGACCAGTTTATTTGCTCAAATAATGCAGGAACAGTACTAAATGGTTCAGTTAGTTTGGCTTCAGGTGGACAATGGAGTGGCGGTGCAGGTTCTTATTCTCCAAACAATTCGGTTTTAAATGCAATTTATACTCCTACTCAAGGTGAAATTAATGCAGGTTTTGTTGATTTAATTTTAACATCAACCGGAAATGGTTCTTGTATTCCTGAAGACGATACAATGAGAATTAATTTTACACCAGCTACAACAGTTGATGCAGGAACAAACTTTGAGGTTTGTGCAAATAATAATCAAATTGATTTAGTAGGTACAATAACTGTAGCAACTTCAGGAACTTGGAGTGGTGGTGCCGGTATTTATAATCCTAATCCTAATAGTTTAACAACAAGTTATACACCAACACCAACTGAAATATCAAACGGAAGTGTTGTACTTTGGTTAACTTCAACAGGAAACGGAAATTGTTCGGCTGTTCAAGATAGTATTGCAGTAACAATTAACCCATCGCCTATTGTTGATGCCGGAACAGACCAAAATGTTTGTGTTGATGCATTAACTGTTAATTTAAATGGTTCAGTTTCAGGAATTACAACTACAGGTGTTTGGACAAGCTCCGGTACAGGAACATTTTCAGATAATACAGCATTAAACACCTCTTATACATGCAGTACTGCCGATTCAATAGTAGGGAGTGTTACTTTAACACTTACATCAACAAATAATGATGTTTGCTTAAGTGAATCGGATAATATGGTTTTATATATTTTACCTGCAGGAATAGCAAATGCTGGTACAGACCAAACTGTTTGTGCAAATAATGCAGAAATATTATTAAATGGAACAGTAACAGGAGGAGCATCAAGTGGTGTTTGGAGTACAAGTGGTACAGGAATATTTTTACCAGATGAAAATACTCTTAATGCAACTTATATACCAAGTGCAAATGATACTGCAACGGGATTGGTAACATTAACTCTTACAGCAAATTCTTGTAATTTATCAGAAAGTTCTATTGATATAACCATAACCCCTGCTCCGTATATTAATGCTGGACCAGACCAAATTGTATGTGTTGATAATTTAAGCATACAATTAGATGGTACTGCTTATGGTGCTTCAAATACAGCAGAATGGACAAGTCTAGGGACAGGCGTTTTTGTTCCTAATAATACAAGCTTAGATGCTATTTATCACGCAAGTGCACAAGATAGTATTAACGGACAAGTTGTGTTATTATTAAGTTCTACTAATTATGGAACTTGTAATCTTGAAAGAGATACAATGATAATTACAATTTCGCCGGCAGGTATTGTTGATGCAGGTCCTGACCAAACTCATTGTGCAAATAATACAAATATTGAATTAAATGGTTTAATTAGTGGTGGTGCATCAGAAGGGCAGTGGGCAACATCGGGCTCAGGATACTTTTCGCCTAGTCCTGATAGCTTGCATGTATTTTACACTCCGGGTGCAGGAGATATTACAGCAGGTACAGTAACATTAGTATTGTCAGCAACAAACTCTTGTAATTTATCGTTCGATGCGGTTACAATTACTTTAACACCAGCTCCAACAGCCAATGCCGGTATTGACCAAGCTTTATGTGCTAATAATTCTGATTTAGTATTAAATGGTTCGGTAAATCTTGCAACAGGTGGCGAATGGACAACTACAGGTTTTGGTAGTTTTGCATCATCAACAAGTTTAAATACAATATATACTCCAAGTGTTGCTGATATTACAGCGGGTGGTGCTGAAATAATTCTTACAACAACCGGTAATGGTGGGTGTTTGCCTGTAAGCGATACAATGATTTTTGATATTACTCCAAGTCCTGTGGTTGATGCCGGTAGTAATCAGTCAGTTTGTTCATCGGCTACAAGTACAAATTTATATGGAAATGTAAGTGGAAGTACAACTACAGGTGAGTGGTCGCTTGTTGGAGCTGCAAGTGGAACTTTTGATGATATAAATGATTTAACAACTACATATATTTTTAGTGGTGCAGATATTGCATCAGGGACAATTCAGTTGGCTTTAACATCGACAAATAATGGAAGTTGTAATCCTGTAAGCGATACAGTAACTATAAACTTTGGTAATAGTACTTTTGCTTATGCAGGTGTTGACCAAGTTATTTGTGGCGATAATTTAAATGTTAATTTAAATGGAATTGTTTCCGGAGGTGCTTCAACCGGTTATTGGTCTGCTATTAATACAAATCAAGGTAGCTTTACTCCTGATTCAACTAATTTGAATGCAATATATAATTGTAGCGAGCAAGATTCTTTAAACGGTTTTGTAAATTTAGTTTTAACAACTACAAATAACGGTGGGTGTACAGCGGGAACAGATACTATGCTTGTTACTATAACTCCGGCACCAATTATAATTGCAGGAGCCGATATTGAAGCATGTAAGGGTGTTGATTCGGTTGCAATTTCAGGCACAATACAAAATGTTAATAATATAATTTGGACAACATCAGGCTCGGGTATATTTACTCCAAGTGCTGATAGCTTAAATGCTTATTATCTGCCAAGTACAGCCGATACAATAATTGGTAGTGTAACATTAACACTAAGTTCAGAAAATAGTGGTATTTGTAATGAGGTTTCTGATCAAGTAGATATATTGTTTACCATACCTTTAAATGTAGATTTTGGTGTGGGCTTAGCTTGTTTAAACCAATTGGTTAGTTTTGCTGATAGTACTACTGTTTCAGCAGGAAGTATCGATAGTTGGTATTGGGAGTTTGGCGATGGTTCTACCGATAATAACCAAAACCCAACTCATACTTATACAACAGATGGAAATTTCACGGTTACATTAACCGTAGAGTCAAGCTTAGGTTGTACATATCAAACATCAAAAACAATAACAGTGTTTAAGTCACCAGCTGCTGATTTTACATATGTAAGTAATTGTTATTTAGATGAGGTTGAATTTACAGATGCTTCAATAGCAAATGCAGGAACAATAAACTCGTGGTATTGGACTTTTGTTGATACTGTTCATTCAACAACACAAAACCCATCGTTTTTATTTAATAATAGTGGAACATATACTGTAATTTTATCTGTTCAAAATTCTATAGGTTGCTCGTCTTCGGTAAATTTACCTGTTGATGTTTATACAAAACCTATTGCAGATTTTACTTACGTTTACGATTGTGCAAATTCTATTGTTGCATTTACTGATGTATCTACTTCGCAAGGTAATGATATTAATAGTTGGTATTGGAATTTTGGAAGTGGACAACTATCTAGTCAAGAAGAGAATCCTATATATAATTATTGGACACTTGGAAGTCATAATGTTATGTTAATTTCTGGTACATCAGTAAATTGTATTGACACTATTTATAAGGATATTTATTTACAGAATATTATAGCTGATTTTAATTTTAATAATGAATGTGCTTACGATACATTTAAGTTTAATAATTTATCATATGCAAATGGTGATACAATTAGTAGTTATTATTGGGATTTTGGTGATGGAATATTTTCTACTGAAGAAAGCCCTGAACATTTATTTAATATTTCAGGTTTTTATAATGTTTCACTAACAATTAATTCAAATTATGGTTGTACTGACGTAAGGAGTTTTGTAACGGAAGTTTATCCAATACCTTCTGCCGGTTTCGATTATTATGCTGATGAATATTTGGTAAATAGTACAATTCAGTATAACGATTTGTCAAGTGGTTCGGAAGATTGGCAATGGAGTTTTGGTGATGGAATAACTTCAACTTTGCAAAATCCACAACACATATATAATATTGAAGGAACTTACACAATATCGCAAGTGGTTTCAAATCAATATACTTGCTTAGATACAGCAGAGGCTAATATAACAATTGAGCCGGGTGTAGAAATATTACCGCCAAAATTACCTACAGCGTTCTCGCCAAACGGCGATGGAATGAATGATATATATTACCCTCGAGGAGGACCTTTCAAAACTATTGATTTTAGGATTTATAACTCGTGGGGTGTTGAAATTTACAGTACACAAATACTTGGTGAAGGTTGGGATGGTACATACAAAGGTGTTGACCAACAGGTAGGTACTTATGTGTGGACAGTAAAAGCGGTTACTGTAAAAGGCGAAGAATTTATTAAAACAGGAGATGTTACATTAATTAGATAAACTTGTATAATTTATAAAACAAAGACAGATGAAAAAAATATATATCATAATTTTTATTTTACTTACAGTTTCAGTGTTTTCGCAAACAGGTACAAGTTTCTGGTTTGCACCACCAAATATTACCGATGATTATAATGCAGCCGAAAATACTGCCGTATATTTGAATATTTCAGCTTATGGTGTAGCTGCAAATGTTTCTATAAGTGGTCCTGGTATAGGTACAACTATTAATGTAACTGTTCCGGCAAACTCAAATGTAAAACAAGATTTAAGTTCTTATGTGGCTACATTAGAAACATCGCCTACCGATAATATTTTAAATACAGGTTTACATATTACAAGCGATTATAAAATCTCGGTGTTTTATGAGTATAATAATTCGCAAAATCAAGAAATTTTCTCATTAAAAGAGGCTAATTCGCTTGGAAAAGAATTTTATATACCTTTTCAAAACAATAGTAATAATTCTAATTTAAGTTTTACCGATAAAGCTTATGCTTCGTTCGATATTGTTGCAACAGAAGATGCTACAACGGTAAATATTTTTCCTTTTAGAGATATTGATGGTCATAGCGGCAATGTACAATATTCAATTACATTAAATCAAGGGCAAACTTATTCCGGTGGTTGGACAGGTACAAATTATACTGCAACTTCAACTCATCCGCAAGGAAGTGTTGTAACATCTGATAAGCCAATTGCAATTACTACAAAAGATGATGCTGTTACTCATTCAAGCGATGGTGTTAATGGCGATTTGTTGGGCGACCAAATTATCCCTATTGATGATATAGGTACAGAATATATTGTTGTAAAAGGAAAATTAGATGCATTAGCCGAAGAATCTTTTTATATTTTGGCAACTCAAAATGCAACTAAAGTATATATTAATGGGAGCTCAACTGAAGTTGTTTCATTATTTAGAGGCGAAACATATCAATATGATATTTCTGCCGCAGGAAACGATTTTACATATATTGAAACATCGGCTCCAGTGTATTTAACTCACGTAACAGGTGTTGGTAAGGAGTTGGCACAGGCTATATTACCTCCAATAAATTGTACAGGTTCTGATGAGGTTTCGTTTGTACGTTCGTCAAGCGATAGTTTTTATTTGTCTTTGATAGTTAAAGCCGGTTTTGAAACAGATTTTGATATTTCTGACGCAACAATAAAATCCGCAGTTAATGCAAATAACTGGACAACTGTTACCGGAACAGGTGGCGTTTGGGTTGCTAAACTATTAGATTTATCGGCATCGGTAACCGAAGATTTAGCTTATGTTTTAAAGAATGATAGTAGTATTTTTATAATGGCAACATTAAATGGAGGTGCAGGTTCAGGAGCTCGTTATGCCTATTTTACCGATTTTGTATCGCAAACTTATGTTGATGCAGGTAACGATACTACAATTTGTGCTAATTCTGTATTAGCATTAACAGGGTCAGTTACAGGTAGTGTAAAAACAGGAAAATGGTCGTCATCAGGTTCCGGCTTATTTGACGATATTAACGATTTGAATACAAATTATACACCAAGTCCATCGGATAAAGCCGCAGGAAGTGTAGTGCTAACTTTAACATCAACAGGAGTTTGTACACCAGTTGACGATAGCTTTACACTAACTTTTGACCCTGCACCAACTGTTGACGCAGGAAGCGACCAAACAGTGTGTGGAAATAATGCCGAGCTAACTTTAAATGGTAGTTACACAATAGCAACAGGCTGTAATTGGTCAACTTCTGGTGATGGTGCTTTTAATGATGCTACATCTACAAATGCAACATATACACCGGGTTCAAACGATATATTAAATGGTGCGGTTAGGTTATACTTAACAACTACAGGAAATGCAACTTGTAATGCCGAGGTTGATAGTATGGACGTAACAATAACTCTTGCACCAACTATTGATGCCGGAGCAGACCAAACTGTATGTTCAAATAATGCAGATGTAACATTAAATGCAATAACTAATGGTGTTCCAACAGGCGGACAATGGTCAAATGGTTTAGGAACATATAATCCGGGAAGTGGAGCGTTAAATACATTATACACTCCTGACCCAACAGAAATATCAAACGGAAGTTTAAAACTTTATGTAACTACGCAAGGAAGTACAGGTTGTATTGAGGTTAAAGATAGTGTAGTTATTACTTTTTCGCCTTCGCCTGTTGTTAATGCCGGTGTTGACCAAGTAAAATGTGCCAATAATACGGTAACAGTATTAAATGGCTCGGTTACAGGTGGAGCAAGTACAGGGGTTTGGACAAACGGTTTAGGCACTTTTGTTGTAGATAATAATGATTTAAACGCAAGTTATTCGCCAACTCCAGCCGAAATAGCTAATGGAAGTGTTGAATTATATTTAACTAGTACAGATCACGGAACTAATGGGTGTAATTTAGATAAAGATACAATGCTAATTAGTTTTACTCCTGCTCCAACAGTTGAAGCCGGAAATGACCAAACAGTTTGTGCAAATAATTCTGATGTTAGCTTATCCGGCTCAATAACAGTAGCAACAGCTGCTACTTGGACAACAACAGGGTCAGGAATTTTTGATAATGCAGGAAGTTTAAGTACAATATATCATCCTTCAGTAAATGATGCTATAGCCGGAGAAGTAAAAATATATTTAACAACAACAGCCGGCAACGGAACATGTTTTGCTGTTAAAGATAGTATGATGATTACAATTACTGCGGCACCAACAGTTAATGCAGGAATAGATTATTCGGTATGTGCAAATAATGCTGATATTACACTTAATGGAACAAGTACATTAGCAACCGCATGGCAATGGTCAGGTGGAGCAGGTTCTTGGAGTCCGGGAAGTACTGCACTTAATACAATTTACACACCAACTTCTACAGAAATATCCAACGGAAGTATAACTTTAACTTTAGCAACTACAAGTCAAGGAACTTGTAATGCCGTTAGCGATGATATTACAATAAACTTTACACCTGCACCTATTGTAGAGGCGGGGCAAGACCAAGTAAAATGTGCAAATAATGCTGTTACAGTATTAAATGGTTCGGTGTCAGCAGGAGCAAGTGCAGGTACTTGGTCAAACGGACTTGGTACTTTTGTTGTTGATAATAACGATTTAAATGCATCATATACACCAACTACCAATGAAATTGCAAATGGAAGCGTAAAGTTATATCTAACAAGTTCAGACCATGCAAATAACGGATGTAGTGCGGTAAAAGATTCAATGTTAATATCTTTTACAACAGCACCAACAGTTGATGCTGGGGCTGCAGAAATATTTGTTTGTCAGAATAATCCTGTGGCTAACCTTTCCGGAAGTGTTACAGCTCCGGCAACAGGAGGTGTATGGAGTGGTGGAGCCGGTACATTTGGTTCAACTAGTGATTTAGTTACTACCTATACTCCAACAGCAACTGAAATATCTGATGCAAATCAAATAATTTTAACATTAACTACAACAGGAAGCTCAACTTGTAATGAGGTATCAGACCAAGTTGTTATAAAATTTGAGACAAGTCCTATTGTTGAAGCAGGTGCACCACAAACTTCTTGTGCAAATAATCCTACCGTTACTTTACAGGCAAGTGTTGTAAATGCTGCAGGTGGTATTTGGGATAGAACAAACTCTTATTTTAGTACAACTAATACCGATTTACTTGCCGATTTTACTCCTGATGCAACAGATATAGCAAATAACGGAGCAACACTTACTTTATCATCTACAGGAAATGGCAACTGTAATTCAGAGTCTGATATTTTTCAGCTTACTATTGTTGATGCTCCAATTGTTGATGCAGGTGTTGATGATACAGTATGTGCAAATAATGCGGTTATAACTTTAAGCGGTTCGGTAATAAATGCAACAGGTGGAGTTTGGTCCGGAGGTTTAGGTAGCTATGGTGATGCAAATTCGCTAAATACTACTTATTTACCATCTCAAGCTGAAATAACAAACGGTTCGGTTACTTTAACTTTAACATCAACCGGAAATGGAACTTGTAATGCGGTACAAGATAATGTTGTTTTTGTAATAACTCCTGCCCCTACAGCTTTTGCCGGAGTTGATGATGAGGTTTGTGCAAATAATTCAGATGTTGCTTTAATAGGAGTATTAACAGGTGTAACACAAGGGACTTGGTCAGGAGGATTAGGTACTTTTACACCTAGTGAAGATTCACTTATAACTACTTATCATCCTCATGCAAGTGAAATAACAGCACAAGCTGTTAGCTTAATTTTAACTACTGTTAATAATGGTTTGTGTAATGCAGTTACCGATACTATTGATATTACAATAGCACCATCTCCTATAGTTGAGGCTGGTGCCGATATTCATACTTGTTACAATAATCCAACAGCATCGCTTAATGGAAGTGTTACAAATGCAGGAGGAGGTGAATGGTCAGGAGGTACAGGCATATATAGTACAAGTAATGCCGATTTAAATGCAGATTATACACCATCACAAACAGAAATTGATAATGGTTTTGTGATATTATATTTAACATCAACAGGAAATGGAACTTGTAATGCAGTTGTTGATAGTGTTAGAATAATTATTGACCCAAAACCCATTGTTGATGCAGGAACAGACCAAACTGTTTGTGCAAATAATTCTGATGTTGTATTAAACGGTTATGTTGATGTAGCCGGTGGTGGTGAATGGACAAGTGGTTTAGGAGTGTTTACTCCGGATAATACTGTGTTGAATGCAACTTATACCCCAACACAAAACGAAATAGATAATGGCTTTGTAGATTTAATTTTAACAACAACCGATAATGATAATTGTTTACCAGAGGACGATACGGTTAGAATAACATTTACACCTGCTCCTACGGTTGATGCCGGCTTGCCTTTTGAAGTTTGTGAAAATAATAGTCAAATTGATTTAAATGGAGTTGTAAACATTGCATCAGGAGCTTATTGGTCTGGAGCAGACGGTATTTACACCCCTGATTCTACAAGTTTAACAGCTTCGTATATACCTACAGCAACCGAAATATCAAACGGAAGTATAATGTTTATACTAACTTCTACAGGAAATGGTACTTGTTTGTCTGTTAGCGATAGTGTAGAGGTTACTATAAACCCATCGCCAACAGTAGAGGCAGGAAATAATATTGATGTATGTGTTGATGATTTATCGGCTGATTTATCAGGTGCGGTTACAGGAATTACGAATACAGGCGTATGGTCAACAAACGGAACGGGTACTTTTGTGCCAAATCCAAATACATTAAATGCATCGTATGTATGCAGTTCTGCTGATTCAACAAACGGTAGTGTAGTATTAACACTAACATCAACAAATAATGATGTATGTTTGCCTGTTAGCGATAGTTTAATTGTATCGATAGTGCCTGCCGGTCAAGCCGATGCAGGAAACGACGAAACTGTTTGTGCAAATAATTCCGTTATCTCATTAAACGGAGTCATTAGTGGTGGTGCAACCGGAGCATCTTGGTCAACAAATGGTTCAGGAGTATTTTTACCTGATGTTAATACATTAAATGCTTCATATATACCAAGTGCAGGCGATACGCTTACAGGTTCTGTTCAATTAACTTTAACAGCTAATTCATGTAATTTAGCAACAAGTTCAATAGATATAACTATAACTCCAGCTCCTTACGTTAATGCAGGTGCCGACCAAATTGTTTGTGTTGATAATTTAGATGTACAATTAGATGGTACTATCTATGGTGCTACAACAACAGGAATATGGTCAACAACAGGAACCGGTACTTTTGACCCCGATAATACAACTATTGATGCAATTTATCACGCAAGTGCACAAGATAGTATTGATGGTAATATAATCTTATATTTAGATGCAACAAATATTGGAAATTGTAATGCAGTTAGAGATTCAATGAATTTAACTATTTCTCCTGCGGGAATTGTTGATGCAGGCGATGAGCAAACATTATGTTCAAATAGTGCAGAAATATCCTTAAATGGTTCAATAACAGGTGGTGCTACCGAAGGTTTATGGAGTACAAGCGGTACAGGAACTTTTAGCCCTGATGCTACTGATTTAAACGCAACATATACTCCTAGTGCAGCCGATTTAACTAGTGGCTCGGTAACTTTGGTGTTAACAGCTACAAATTCTTGTAATTTTGCTTTCGATGCTTTTGATGTGCAGTTTACTCCATCTCCTACAGTTAATGCAGGAAACGATACAAGTTTATGTGCAAATTTATCCGAGCTCCCTCTAGTTGGCTCTTATACAATTGCTACAGGTTGTGAGTGGACTAGTTCAGGTTCAGGAATTTTTACTCCAAGTACTACAGATTTTAATGCTACTTACACTCCAAGTGCAGCTGATATTTCGGCAGGAGGAGTAAATTTAATATTAACTACTACTGGTAATGGTGCTTGTAATTCGGTTAGCGATACTTTATATTTTGAAATAACTCCAAGTCCTATAGTAAACACCGGTCAAGACCAAACTGTATGTAATACAGCTACCGAAACACAAGTTTACGGATATGTCTCAGGAGGTGCAACAACAGGTATTTGGACTGCTATAAATGGTGCAGATGGATATTTTAGCGATTCAACAGAATTAAGCCCAATTTACCATTTTGGAACTAATGATTATACTGCCGGAAGTGTTCAATTAGTATTAACATCAACAAATAATGATAATTGTTTGGCAGAAACCGATACAATTACATTAACTTTTGGTAACAGTACCTTTGCTTATGCAGGTGTTGACCAAGAAATATGTGGCGATAATTTATTAATAAATCTATCTGGTATTGTTTCCGGAGGTACTACTACAGGTACGTGGACATCAAGTGGAACAGGAACTTTTGTGCCTAATGCTGATGCTTTAAATGCCGGTTATATTTGCAGCTCGCAAGACTCGTTAACAGGATTGGTTGATTTTATACTAACTACAACAAATAATGGCGGTTGTAATGCAGGAACAGATACTATGAACTTAACAATTTTACCTGTACCGGTAATTAATGTAGGTAACGACATTGAGGTTTGCAAAGGTACAGATTCTATTGCGGTAGCCGGAACGGCAGTAAATGTAAACAGTGTACTTTGGACAACAAATGGAACGGGTACATTCTCGCCTAACGATACAAGTTTAAGTGCGTATTATATTCCTAGTGCAATTGATACGGTTTTAGGAACAGTAACTTTATCATTAGAAAGTGTAAATAGTGGCTTATGTAATGAGGTTTCCGATAATTTATTATTAACTTTTACAGTACCTTTATCGGTTAATTTTGGAAGTAGTTTAGCTTGCGAAAATCAAGCTGTTAATTTTACAGATAGCACAGTTGTTTATGCCGGAGGTATTGCAAGTTGGTACTGGGAATTTGGTGATGGAGATGTTGATAATAATCAAAATCCATCTCATACATATCTTACAGCCGGCACTTACACGGTAACACTAACTGTTGAATCTAATTTAGGTTGTTCTTATTCAACAACAAAAAACACAACGGTTTTTGCATCGCCAACAGCGGGTTTTGCCTCTACATCAAGTTGTTATTTAGATGAGGTTGTATTTGCCGATACATCAATAGCTAACGAAGGGGCGTTGGTTTCGTGGAATTGGAATTTTGGCGATACAATCACTTCAAATATTCAAAACCCAACTCATACTTATGGTAATAGTGGAAATTATATGGTTAGTTTAACAGTAAGTAACTCAAATAATTGTAGTGCAACTGCAAGTAATACTGTAAATGTTTATGCAAAACCAATTTCTAATTTTGCGTATGCGTATAATTGTGTTGATGGGCTTGTTAGTTTTACTGATGCGTCATCAACCGATAACGATACAATTAATTTCTGGAATTGGAATTTTGGCGATGGTAGTGTAAGTACAGAGCAGAATCCTGATTATACATTTGCTGATGTAGGAGCACAAACGGTTTATTTAATTTCAGGAACTTCGGCTAACTGTAGCGATACTATTACAAAACAAGTTTACTTACAGTCGATAACAGCAAATTTTAATTTTAATGCAAAATGTTTGTATGATAGTGTTAGCTTTACCGATTTATCTTATGCAAATGGAGATACAATTTCTACATATTTATGGATATTTGATGATGGAAATACATCAAGTGATAAAAATCCATCGCATTTATATTCAACCGCTGATGATTATACAGTTTCGTTAGTTGCTGAAACAAATTCGGGTTGTAAAGATACTATTTCAAAACAAGTAGAAACTTATCCTGTACCAACAGCAAGTTTCGATTATACAGCCGATAAATATGAAGTAAATGAGATTGTTACATTTACCGATATGTCGGAGGGAGCAAATAATTGGCAATGGAGTTTTGGTGACGGAATAACAGTTACAATTCAAAACCCGCAACATATATTTAATACAGCCGATACTTATACAATTATTCAGGCTGTATCTAACGAATATGGTTGTGTTGATACTGCTGATGCGACAATAACAATTAATGATGCAATATTTATTTATCCTCCAAAATTACCTACGGCATTTTCTCCTAATGGTGATGATATGAATGATATATTTTATCCTCGTGGCGGGCCATTTAAATCGGTAGATTTTAGGGTTTACGATTCGTGGGGTAATGCAATATACAGTACAACTACAATTGGCGAAGGTTGGGACGGAACATACAAAGGTGTTGAACAAAAAGTTGGTGTTTATGTATGGACTTTAAAAGCTGTAACCATTGACGGTGAAGAGTATATTAAAAGAGGAGATGTAACTTTAATAAGGTAGTATAAAAAGGGAATTGAAAATATAAAAAGAAATATAAGATGAAAAAGATGAGATATATTTATGTAGTTTTAATTACGGTTATGAGTATAAGTTTAAATGCACAAGATGCACACTTATCTCAGTTTGATGCAATTCGTGTAAAGTTAAATCCTGCAGAGACAGGAATGTTTCAAGATGCCGATTTTAGGGCAGGCACACAGTATAGAAATCAATGGGGTTCTATGGCAACAAAGTATTCAACAAGTGCATTAGCTTATGATATGCCAATAGGTAAATCAGGTGCAGCCCAGTCGCGTTGGGGAGTAGGAGGGTATATGATTAACGATGATGCCGCAAAAGCATATAACGTGTTTAGTTTCGTTGTAGGAGGTGCGTATCAAATAACAACTCCAAACGATAAGTATTTAATATCGGTGGGCTTGCAAGCAGGTATGATTTACAAAAATATTAAAGATAACTATTTGGTTTTCGATAATCAATGGAGTGATGGAGCTTTTGATAGTGATATGCCTACAGGCGAAAATTTCTCTAACGATTATAAAATAATGCCGGAAGTTGTACTTGGCGTATATTATCGAGGTATTGATAAAACAAAAAAGCTAAATCCTTATGCAGGACTTTCGTTTTTTCATATAACTAATCCTACAGAGAGTTTTATGGGAATGAAACAGTCTAAATTGCCATTACGCTATCAATTAAATGTAGGAACAAAGTATAAAATAAATGATAAAGTTACATTAGACCCTGGTGTTTTTGCACAATATCAGCGAAATGTGTACGAAATAAATGCAGGTTTACGTGGCTATTATAGATTTAATGAAATACTTAAATTAAATGCAGGTGGATATTACAGAATTAATGACGCTGCAATTATTTTACTTGGTTTATCATATAAAAACATAGATTTTAATATGACTTACGATATTAATACTTCATCGTTAAAACAATATACAAATGGTAAAGGAGCTTTTGAGTTTTCGCTTGTGTTTAGAGGAACAATGAAAAAAGTTTTTAATTCGTTGTTGTAAAATAAAATCTTTAAATCAATAAGGGGTGTGTAATTATTTATATACCCCTTATTGATTTTATTAATATTTTTATAAATAATATAAAATATTACTTTTGTTTAAAATTATTACTGAATGTACACATTAGAGCAAACACAAGAATTTGTAAGAAAATTTATATCTGAGAATAAATTTACTCATGAACCAGAGGGGTTATATGAGCCAATAGAGTATGTACTTTCTATTGGAGGTAAGCGTTTACGTCCGGTATTGTGTGTAATGGCTTTTAATCTATTTTCTGATGACATTAATAATGTAATTGCTCCAGCAATGGGTGTTGAAGTTTTTCATAATTTCACATTATTACACGACGATATTATGGATAATGCCGATTATCGAAGGAATATGCCAACTGTTCATAAAAAATGGAACGATAATACAGCAATTCTCTCAGGCGATGCTATGATGGTTGAGGCCTACAAACAATTGTTAAAATATAAAGGAAAAAATTTTAGAGAAATTTTAGAAGTGTTTACACAAACAGCTCTTGAAGTTTGCGAAGGTCAGCAGTATGATATGAATTTTGAAACGCAGCTAAATGTTACTGAAAATGAGTATTTAAAAATGATAGAGCTTAAAACTGCGGTATTAATAGCAGCAGCTCTAAAAATTGGTTCGCTTGCTGCAGAATCGTCAATGGAAGATGCTGTCAATTTATATAAATATGGTTATAATGTAGGAATGGCATTTCAGTTACAAGATGATTACTTAGATGTTTTTGGCGATTTCGATGTTTTTGGAAAAAAAATTGGTGGAGATATTATATCAAATAAAAAGACATTTTTATTAATATCAGCTTTAAATATTGCCAAAGGGGAAACTCTTGAGTTATTAAAATCAACTTTGAGAGATTCAAATATTCATGCAGATAAAAAGATTAAAATAATAACTGATATTTATATTCAATTAGGTGTAGATAAATTATCTACAATAAAAATGAAAGAGTTTTTAGATAATGCGTTTATTTATTTAGATAAAGTAAATGTTAGTGAAAAAAAGAAAGAAGAGCTTAAGAAGTTTGCAATATCGTTATCGGAAAGGTCAAACTAAACATTAGAATTCTTTACAAAAAAAGAAGGTGTAACTCCGGTGTATTTTTTAAAGGCAGAGTTAAACGCAGATTTAGATTTAAACCCAACTTCTTGAGAAATTGCTTCAATAGTGATATTATTATCGCTTAATAATTTTTTTTGGGCATCTTTAATTCTATATTCGTTTATAAATGTACTAAAATTCTTTTTAAAATACCCATTAATTATTTGAGACAGATAAGTTCTATTAATATTTAATGATTCTGCCATATTGTTTATAGTCAGGTCTTTATTTAAATATATTTTGTCTTTTTCTAAAGCTTCTAATATAAGCGACGCGACTTCATTTATTAAATTTTCGTCAAGTGTAGAATATACGTCTTTGTTATCGTCATCATTATTTGTATTATATTCTATTTTTTGTTGTTTGGTTATATTTTTATTTGAAGTTTTGTTTTGTTTGTTTTGCTCTATTATGTTTTCTTTATCAAGCAATTCTATATTTTTCTTAACAAGGTTTTTGTATAATACATATTGACGTTTATTGAAAAATAAAATAACTCCTGCAAAAATTATTATAATTAAAATTATGAGAGTTAATAAAATCATAAGTCTTTTTTGCATTTTATATCTTTGCTCCTGAATAAATTTATCTTTATTTAATAAGCTAATTTCGTTATCTTTTTTTATAGTCTTATACTTAATGTTTAGTTCTGAAATTTGTCTGTGTTTTTCTTTATCAAAAAGACTATCGTTTATTGAATGGTATTTTTCAAGAAAATCAAGCGAAGATTTGTAATCTTTCATTTCGTTAGATACTTCAGAAAGATTATGAAGAACTTTCATTTCTTGCTCTTTATACTTGTTTTTTCTAGCCATTTCTAGGGCTGAGTTTAAATATTGTAGAGCTTTATTATACTTTTTTAATTTTAAATATGTAGCACCAATATGCATATTTAAAGTAACAATATTTGAGTATGAATTATATTTAGAAATGTATTCTAACGCTTTGTAAAATCCTTTTAAAGCATCGTTATAATTTTCTTTGTTTTGGTCAATTCTTGCAATATTACCAATTACTATAGCCATACCAAGACTATCGTTTTGTTGTTTGTAACTAATTAATGCTTTTTTTAAATAGCTTAATTCTGTTTCAAAATCATTTCTTTCGTGAGCTATTAATCCTAAATTATTGTAAATATTTCCTTTTTCAATTTTAATGTCAGCATTATCGATTAAGTCTATACATTTCAATAAAAATTCTTCAGATTTATCGTATTCACTTAAATCGTAATAGCAAACACTAATATTATTGTATGCTCCTATTGTGTTTTTAATATCATTATTTTTCTCAGATATTTTAGCTGTTTTAAAAAAGTATTTTAAAGATTCTTCATAGTTTGCTTTCTTCATTTCAATATTACCAAGTGTTAAATATGCTTTTGCAAGATTTTTCGATAAACTGTCGGTATTATTTTTTATAATTAAGTTGCTATATTTAATAGCAGAATCAACATTAATGTTGGAATAAATTTTTGTAAGCTCTGCGTATATTTCTAGTTTGTTATTGGTGTTATTATTGGCTAAAATATTTTTTAAACTATCAATTTTCTCATTTTGAGAGAATACAAAACTCGATTGTAATAGTATTATGGAGTATAGAATAATATTTTGTAGCAGGTTTTTCATACTTGCACAAATATAATTAAAAATTACCTACAAATAGGTATTTACTTTAAACGAATTTAGTTATTTCTTTGTATTGAAATGAATTTTTCTGTTAAAATATTATTTGTAATACTTGTGCTTTTCTCAACATTGTTGAGTAGGGAGAGTATGATAACTAACTTTCATTTTCACAGATTAAGTGATGGAACTGTTATTGTTCATTCTCATTTTAACTCAAAAAAACATAATCATACCAATAAAGAAATAATTGTTCTTGATAAGTATTATACCGCCATTTCAAAAACAGTTGAAATATCTAATTTACCGGAATTGTTTTTCAGGCTCGAAACTATTATTTATGAGTTTACTTATAACTCTGGTTTTTATTCGTATTCTAAATTTATTTACGGGCATTATCCTTAGCTTCTTTATTAATTTTGGATATATTTTCTTTATGTTTTATTATCAGTATTTTGAGTACTGAAAGTGAAATGTATTCTAAAATTATACTTGTCTGCTTGTAGCGAGTACATTTGTTGCTTACGGCTATTTTTTCAAAAATTAAAATTTTTAATAATTAAATAATTATAAATGAGGTTTTTAATACGGCTTTGTTTGTGATGTTGGCTATGTATGTATATTCTCAAACTGAAAATACTATAAATGCCAGAGCATCGTATATTGGAGAGGGATTTGCAAATTTTACCAGAGGTTTGCAAAAGGGAGAAACATATTTAGGTAAAATACATTTTGGAATTGAATATAAACCTAAATTTTTTAATAATGGTGAGTTTTCGGCACATATAGAAAATACTCATGGAGGTAACCCATCGCGCGATTATATTGGTGATTTACAAGTTGCTTCTAATATTGATAACGGCGATTATACATATTTGTCAGAATTATGGTACAAACATTCGTTTAATAATTTATTTGTAAAATTTGGTATTATTGATTTAAATTCTGATTATCTTAACTCTAATTGTGGAGGTGTATTTTTGAATAGTTCTTTTGGAATACAGCCCTCTGCTTCGTTAAATATGCCTGTTCCTATTTTTCCAATGAATGCACTTGGTGTTAATTTACAATATAGTTTTTTTGACAAATTAATTTTACGAACAGGTATTTGGGATGGTAATCCAGGAGATTTAAATAGAAACCCTTATAATGTTCAATGGAAATTAAGTAAAAGCGAAGGGATTTTATCTGCTACCGAATTTGAGTATAAATATAAAAATGGTTTAGGTAATTTAAAATTTGGAATGTTGTACCATTCTGCAAATTTTAAAACTTTATCTGATACAAGTTGTTATATCAAAGGAAATTTTCAGTTTCACTTTATTTTTGAGCAGGTGATTGTTTATGATAAAATTAATAATAAACCAAAGATTGATGTATTTGCAAATATAGGTTATTTACCAAATAATGAAATTAATGTAATACCGCTATCGTTTAGTGGTGGAGTGTATTATTCAAATGTATTTTTAAATAAAATTGATGATAAAATAGGGTTTGCTTTTTCGTATGCGAAAATAAGCGATGTGCTTTTAAGAAAATATATGGAGTATAAAACAAAGGAAACTTTATTTGAACTTACTTACACAATAGAAATAAATAATAATATTTCTATTCAGCCCGATTTGCAATATATATTTAATTCGGGTGTAAATAATAATGTTTCTGATGCATTTGTTGGCTTTTTAAGGGTGATAATCAATACATAATGTTTAAGTTTTAATCTGTTTGGGTTTGATTCTCCGTCCCTTGGGACGTATAAAAGAATAGTATTCCAAAACGATACCTCGTCCGCTTGCGGCGAGGATATTCATTATAGAAATGTTAAAATTATATAAATTTCATGTTTTATGACATAAATCAGTATTCGTTTACTTAAATAAATCTAGGTTTGTGAAAAATATAAAACTATGGAGAAATATTGCCCTATTGTAAGCGAAACTGTTGATTCTAAGTTAATAAGAGTAAATGCGTTTTTGATTTTGGTTACGCTTGTTTTTTTCTTTTTATCGCCATATAAGTGGACAATATATATTGTTGCGATAGATTTTTTAATTAGAGTTTTGTTTGGAATGAGAAATAGCCCTGTGTGTAAAGCTATCCAGTATAGTTTTAATATTGTGAAAATTGAACCATATAAAGTTAATGCAGGTCCTAAAAAAATAGCCTCTAGGTTTGGGTTAACTTTTTCGTTATTAATAATTGCATTTCAAATATTAAATTTACAAATAGCAAGCGAAATAGTAACAATTATTTTTATTATCGCTACAGGTCTCGAAGCTTTTGTAAATTTTTGCCTTGTTTGTAAAATTTATCCTTATCTGAATAAAATAGGTATAAAGTAGTTTTGTAAGAAAATGCCAAATACTGTTTTTATTATAGAAGTCCCCTATAATAAATTATTATGGTTTAGTCTTCAATAATATTATAAAGAAAATCATTATAAGGGTAGCGTTTAATGTGCAATTCTTTCACTTTCTCGTAAATAAGCTTTCTAAAATTATCTATATTTTGTTTTTCTTTGGCTGATATAAAAATGCAAGGAGAATTATCTTTTGCTATCCAATGGTTCATCATTTCGTCTAACGAATAATTTTCCGGTTTTCGTTCTTGTAAATCGTCATCGTCAAGTTTATCGTAAGTATAATTATCAATTTTATTGAAAACAATATAAGTTGGTTTGCCTGTTTTATCTATCTCGTTAAGAGTTTCTTGAACTACATTAATTTGTTCTTCAAAATTTGGGTGCGAAATATCAACTACGTGTAATAGTAGGTCTGCTTCACGTACTTCATCAAGCGTAGATTTAAACGACTCAACCAAATCGTGTGGCAGTTTACGAATAAAACCAACAGTATCAGATAATAAAAATGGAAGGTTCTCAACCACAACTTTTCTAACGGTGGTATCAAGAGTTGCAAATAGTTTATTTTCGGCAAAAACCTCCGATTTGCTAAGCATATTCATAATGGTAGATTTGCCTACGTTTGTGTAACCAACAAGTGCAACACGAATCATTTTGCCTCTATTTTTTCGTTGAGTGGCTTTTTGCTTGTCTATTTTTTTAAGTTGCTCTTTAAGACGTGAAATTTTATCGCGAATAATACGGCGGTCGGTTTCAATTTCTGTTTCACCGGGGCCACGCATACCAATACCTCCTTTTTGTCGTTCTAGGTGAGTCCACATTCTAGTAAGGCGAGGTAATAAATATTGGTATTGAGCAAGTTCAACTTGTACTTTTGAGTGGGCAGTTCTGGCTCTTTTGGCAAAAATATCAAGTATTAAATTTGTACGGTCTAAAAGTCGTATTTCCAATATTTTTTCAATATTTCGTAACTGAGTAGGCGATAGTTCATCGTCAAAAATTACTAAATCAATATCGTTATCTTTAATATAATTTTTAATTTCTATTAGCTTACCGGAACCAACAAATGTTTTTGAGTTTGGAGTTTCAATTTTTTGGGTAAAACGCTTTATTGGCAAGGCTCCAGCCGTGTGAGTTAAAAATTCTAGCTCATCAAGATATTCTTTAACCTGTTTTTCGGTTTGCTCTTTATTTATTACACCTACAAGAACTGCTCGTTCGGCTTCTTTTTCTGTTAAATAGTAGTTACCCATTGTTTGTATAAGTAATTATAATTGCACGAAGCGTATTAAAGTTCGCTTAATTTAAAAGTTTTGTCTGGTCTTACGCCTTTTTCGGTTTCTTTAAGAGTGCAACATTCGTTATATAAATCGTGTTCAAAAAATAGTGTAACATTATTTTTTAATGCAAAATTGTAAAAACGTTTTTTATCATCTAAAGTTAAAAGTGGGCGAGTATCGTAACCCATAATGTAAGGCATTGGTATATGTGCTGTTGATGGTAATAAATCGCCCATATATGCAATTTTTTTATCCTTATAATTAATTATTGGAACAATTTGCCCATCGGTATGTCCGTCAAACATCATAATATTTATATCAGTATAGAGTTCGCCCTCTTCTTTAATTATATTTAATGCTCCTAGCTCTTTAATAGGCATTATATTTTCTTTTAGAAATGATGCCACTTCTCTGCGGTTTGCATTTGTTGCCCAATCCCATTGCTTTTGGCTTACCCAATATTTTGCATTCGGAAATGTTAAAACTAACTCATCGTTTTCAGTTTTTGTAATACTTCCGCCAACATGGTCGAAATGTAAATGTGTGTGAAGTACATCTGTAATATCTTCCGGTTTATAACCTTGTTTATTAAGCGATTTTATTAAATCGCCATCGCCGTTACGGTAATAATGCGAGAAAAATTTTTCTGACTGTTTGTTTCCCATACCTGTATCAATAAGTATTCGCCTATCACCTGTATCAACAACTAAACAACGCATTGTCCAATTGCATAAATTATTTTCGTCAGCAGGATAGAGTTTTTGCCACATTACCTTAGGTACAACTCCAAACATTGCACCACCATCAAGTTTTAAATTTCCTGCATCAATTACTGAAAGTTTCATTTTCTTATTTTTTTGTAAAAATACTAAATCTCAACAAATTCTTTTATTATATCTTTATATTCTAAAAAAGTATTTTCCATTATTGTCATATTTGTATAAAGAAATTCAAATATTGTAGGCCAATCTTCCTTTTTGTAGATACTTACATTATGTAAATCAATATGTATTCGTGAGACTTGTTTTTCGCCATCAATAAAAAAATCTTTATCCCAAACTAAATTATTGTTAAATTCTGTATTAAAAATTGTTTGTAATGATAACATATTTTCATAAAAACGATGACGTTTTTTTATGTTTTTGTATTCAATATCAATAACTACAGAACAGTGTTTTTGCTCGGCAACAAATTTTAAACTTAGGTTCTTAATTTTTGTATTATATAAAACCCAAGGCTGTTTTTTTCGTTTCTTTTTTGATAACGAACCAAATGTATTCCAAAATTCTATTCTGAGTTTTTTGCTTTCTTCCTTGCTATACATAATGCAAAAATAGATTAAAAGATTGTATCATTAAATTATAAGTTGAAAATAAAAATGTAATTTTACAGAATGAATTCAAATTTTGATATAACAATAATTGGTTCGGGAATATTAAGCGCAAAAATTGCATTGCTAGCGGCAAAACAAGGTTTAAAAGTTTGTTTGTTATCGGAAAATGATTTTGGTAATATTGCTGCGTTTAATAAAATTGATATTGTTGATGAAACTAATATTGTTTACGAAAATTATGCAAATAATTTTATTCCTGTCGATTTAATAAATATTGATATACAAAATAGTACGTTTACAAAATATTACAAACAGTTTTTATCTAAAATAACTAAAGCGAAATTTAAAAATTACGATAATTTAATTGAAACTGAGCCTCAGTTAAAAAACACTGATATTGGGTATGCTACATCAACAAAAGTATATAAATACGATTATGCACGTGTTTGTATTGATACTGTTTTAACGGCTCAAGAATATGGTGCAAAAATATTTAATTATGTAAATATTAAAAGTGTTGAATATGAGTTTATAAATTTTAATTATGAAAATTTTGAATATAAAATATCGACAAAACTAATTATCGATTTAAGAAAAGCTAATAAGCAAATTACAAATAATTTTTTTACAATTCCACGATATAAGTTAGAGTTAACTAACACAATATTGTTGAATGAAAAAGATTATAGAATACAATTAATACCCTACTTTTCGGTTGTTATTGTGAAATTTGATAGTGTAATTACTACATCAAAAGTGTTACAAATAATTAATAATACTTTATCGAAGCAAATTTCAGAAAAAGAGATTCTTGATTTTTGGAACGAGAATAAGAGTGTTGGTAAAGTGTCTGTAAATGAGAATGTACTGTGTTTAGAAGAATCGTTTGTATATGGAGAATCAACTGCAATTAATGAAGTTCTTTCGTTTATTTCTAAAAAGTTGAATATTAAAAAACTTGCTAGTTTTGAAGTTGAATTATATAATAATTTTACTTTTGAAAAACGCAAAACTGTGATTTACGAGCAGGTTGATAAAACTTTTAGAGAGGTACAGCAAACAAATATTTCGCCAAACGAATTTACAAAATTATATTACAGATACGGTTCAAAATTTGATATTGTAATTGAAAAAGCTTACGATTTTTATGCCGATAAAAATAATAGAAAAGATGCGTGGTTAATGGCTCAAATTTGGTATGCAAAAGAATATGAAATGGCTAAAAATATTGATGATTTTATTTATAGGCGAGTAAATATATATTTCTCAAATTATTTTGATAATGAGTTGAAACAAAAAATAAAAAAATATTTTGTTAAATTTTAATACCAACAACTAAAACATCGTCAATTTGTTCGTAATCACTTTTCCAATTACTATAAACTTTTTCTAAAATATTCTTTTGTTCTTTCATTGGTTTCTCAGAATTTTCTAATAGTATTTTTTTAAAAGCTTTGTATTTGAATTTTTTATTATTTGGACCTCCAAACTGGTCGGCAAAACCATCGGAGAACATATATATGCAATCGCCTTCGTGTAACTGAATAAAATGTGTATAGAATTTTTCCATTTTTTCGTAAATAGCAATAGGCATTTTATTTGGTTTAATTTCGTAAAATAACTTTGAGCTAGAAATGTTTAGTTTAGTGTTGTCTAACAGTTTTACAGAGCTTTTGTTTTCATTTGAAAGAATATTTAATTTATAATCTGAGATTATATATAAAGGGTTGTTTGCTCCAGAATATTGTAAAATTTTACTTTTATCTTCTATCGATATTATTGCCATATCCATACCGTCCTTTTGCTCACCGGTTTTCCCTTTCTGCTTTAAAGTTTCTATAATTTTAGTTCTTAATAAATTTAAAATTTCTCCGGTTTTTATGTTTTCATTATATGAAGTTATTTCATTTAGAAATGTATTTCCGAGCATACTCATAAATGCTCCGGGAACCCCGTGTCCTGTACAATCTGCAGCAGTAATTATGGTTCGGTATTTCATCTTTTTCCACCAATAAAAATCGCCACTAACTTTATCTTTTGGTTTAAACATTATAAATAAATCAGATAAATGTACCGATTTTGTTAATAGTTTCGGAAAAACTGATAGTTGAATGCGTTGTGCATAATCAATACTTTGCGAAACTTCATTATAGATAGTTTCAATTTTGTTTTTTTGAGCTTGAACTAAATCTCTTTGTGATTCAATTTCATCTTTTTGTGAAGTAACTTCCTCTACTAATTGATTTAATTCTTCGTTTTGTTCTTGAATAATACTTTTTTGACGAGTTATTTTTTCATTTTTATCCTCTAATATTTTATTAGCCTTTTTTTTGTTTCGATAATTTCTGTATATGAATAAAATTAATAAAAAGAAAAGTATTAGAGCAACACCTATAAATGAAATTAAATATTGTTGAAACTCAATTTCTTTATGAGTTTCTTTTAGCTCTCCTTTTTGTTGCTTTATTTTAATTTTATGATTATTAATCTCTTGGTTTAAGCTGTTAAGTATGTTTTTTTTGTTTTTTATTTCATTTTCTTGTATTTGTAATTTGTTTTTTGAAATTGTAATTTGCTTATATTGTTTCTTTATATCTTGTTTTAGCGAATTTAAAATTTGTAAATTATTTGTTAAAATGCTATCTTTTTGTGTAATTTGGATTGAGTATTCTTTTAAATTATTTTCTTTTTGTTTTATTAATGCTAATTTATTTTTTAATGTTGTATTTAAAGAATTTATAAGAGTTTCTTTTGTATTTATTTCTTTTTTCTGATTGTTTAAAATTAGTTTTTGTTTTTCAATAATTTTTCTTTCGTTTTCTAGAGAATCATTTACCATATCGTACATTTCTTCATAATTCTTTTTATGAATTCGTGCTAATATTTTAAAAATAGAAGGTAAAAAGAAGCCTTCTTTTGCCAATGTTTCTTCGTTTATTTCAACTCTTACATAAAAAATAGGCATAAAATTCATCATTGTTTCATTTTTGTTTTTTAGCCTATCGGTAACCATTAAAATACCCTTCCCCTCTACTTGTTTATATATTTTTATAGCTTCATTACTTTTGGTTTTATCAGAATAAATAATTTGAATATTTTGTATGTCTTTAATGTTTTTTATTAGTATTACCTTTATTTTTTTTCGCTTAATTTTTATACCTTTAGATTTGCTTGTTATTAAATTAAACATAACGCTATCATTGGCGTAAACGCCAATTTTATATACTTTTAACGAGTCTTCATTTTCCCATTTTAGGTATCTTAGAAAAGATAAAATATATTGAGTTTTTACCCTGTTATTTATTAGGTTTTGCGAATTTACATTAATGAATAAGAGTAATAAAAATATTAAAATGAGAGTGTTTTTCATTTTATTTTATAGTGAGTTAAAAATATTTAGGTTTTAATATTTCGCTATAAATAACAGCTTTTTCAAGGTCAAAATCGATGTTTTCAGCTTCTTCTGTTTCTTTTATTTCATCATAATCAAGAAAATCATCTTCGTTAATTCTAAGAGATGAGTGGGTTTTGTTATCATTAAATTCAACATCTATTGTTTCCTCAATTTCATTTTCAATTGGTTCTATATTGTTTTCTTGAGTTATGTTTTGAGTAGCTATATTCTGTTCGTAGTCAGTAACTTCTTTTTTTATTATATCAAAAAATGATAAATCTTCATTGCTATTGTTATAATTTATTTGTGATTCTGGCTCTGCTTCATATATAGTTTCATTGGTTTTTTTGTAATTTTTTTCAGCTGTAGCCTTTTTTTGTGCCAATTCATTAATTTTTGCTTTTTTCTTTCTTGCACTATTATAAATGCTAAATCCAACAAATGCTACTCCCAATAATATTTTTACAAAATCGTCCATTATTCTTTTTTTCTTGTTGCGGCTCTACCGCGTTTTTTTCTAAATACTCTTATTATCCAAGCTGTAGGGTTTTTACCATTTTGTACACGCTTGGTTTTTTTACCTGCTTTCCGCATTTTTTTGTAAACACGGTCTTGTTCTACCTGTCCTTTTTCTCTTCCATAGTTTTGGTTTTTGGTAAATTTTTTATTCTTCTTTTTTACTTTTTTTGCGACTTTTCTCTTAAAAATTGCTTGTTTAGCATCTCTATAAGCAACTTGCTCGGCAGTTAATGGTTCAGGTATTTCAATATTTCCTCGTTGATACTCTCTCGACCATAAAAGCGAATCTTCAAAACCGGCATCGTTTTTTAATAAATCGTCGTAAGCTGTTTTAGTTTTCTTACGTCGGTTTGCGAGCTCTTTATCTATTGAGTACTTGCCTTGTTTTATTTTGCCTCGTTTAAATTTTCTATGATTTTTTTTGCCAAGTCTAATCTTCTTACGCTTCTCACGTTTATCAATACGTGCTAATTTTTTTTCTTTTTTTGCTGCTTTTCTTTCTGCTCCAACTAGTACCTTGCGTTTGTCTTTGTACCGTTGTTTGTTCGATTGGCTATATACAAAACTAGTATTAATCAATATTAACAATAATATTACTAGTCTGTAGCTCAAATTTATTACCTTTGTTTTATGTTTATAACATCAAAAATACGATATTATTTTGTTTTTGTTGTACTTGTAACAGTTTTATTTAGTTGCAAAGATGATACTGAGGAAAATCCGGTAAACCCGGCTTATGTTAATTTTAGTATTTATTTAAACGACCCTGTGTTTCAAGATTTAAAAATTCCGGGTAATTATGCCTTTGTTAGTGCTGGTGGAGCTGCTTTAGTTATTTATAGAGTTACTATTGATGAGTTTGTTGCTTTTGACAGAATTTGTACTTTTGAGGCAAAACCTGATGTGTTAGTTGTGTCCGATTCATCAACTGTTATGGTAAGATGTCCGGTATGTGAAAGTAAATTTATTTTAACTGATGGTTCTCCGTATAGCGGACCTGCAATACATATGTTGCGTCCATATAATGTTACTTATGATGGTGGAGATTATATACATGTTTCAAACTAATATTTTGCAATTAACTTGCTAATGTATAGATTTGCACTTTCAAAAAAATAATCAATGAAGTTTAAGCAACTGTTAATATTTTTTGTGTTATTTTACATACTAATAGATGGTGCTTTATCGCAAAATATTAAAGTTGGTATTTTAACAAATCACAATATAAAAAGTTTCATTTTTTCAACAAATGCAGGGCGTTATCAAATAACCGGTGATAGTACTCATACTATTGCCATAAAAAAAAATAGTGTAATTAATTTTTCCATTACAGATACATCTATTACTATTAAAGATTTGAATAATTTTATAGGAAATTTTAAATATATTGAAGTAAAAGGACTTGCAAAAGAAAATATTTTTGAGATACAAAGTATTACTCCCAAACTTAAAGCAAAAACCTATAACGATGGGTTAGTATTATTCCCTTCAAATGGTTTTATTAGAATAATTAATAAAGTAGATTTAGAAAATTATATTGCAGGAGTAGTTGAAAGTGAGGCTGGTTCAAATTCATCGTTAGAATACTATAAAACTCAAGCAATAATAACTCGTACTTATGCTTTAAAAAACTTTCATCGTCACGAAGATGAGGGGTTTAATTTATGTTCTGAGGTTCATTGTCAGGCATATCATAACAGAGCACATATTAGCGACAAAATTGTAAAGGCGGTGAAATTTACACGTGGGCTTATTATTGTTGACACAACTTTAAATTTAATAACTGCTACATTTCATTCAAATTCAGGAGGTCAAACTTGTTCGTCGGAAATGGTATGGTTAACACAAAAATCGTATTTAAAAACTGTTGTTGATACTTTTAGTTTGAGTAAAACAAATTCAACATGGACAAAAAAAATTCCTTTATGGAAATGGAAAACATATTTAAAGCAGAATGGTTTTGTAATTCCTGCAACTGTTAAAGCAAAAGATTACGAGTTTAATCAGCCAAACCGAAAAATGTTTTACACTTTTAATGGCGATTCAATGTTATTAAAAAGTATTAGAGCCGATTTTAAATTACGTTCTACATTTTTCTCAACAAAATTGGAAGGAAACAATTTAATACTAAACGGAAAAGGTTATGGACATGGTGTAGGCTTATCGCAACAAGGAGCTATGGAAATGGCAGAAACAGGGTACAACTATCGTAAAATTATAAAGTTCTATTACAAAAATGTGTTTATTGTTAGTTTACGTGCTTTAGAATTTTTTAAAGATGAGTAACAAACTACAAGTTTCTTTAACCCGTATTACAATAATTTAAAAAAATAGAATAAAATATGCTAAACATTTGTTTTTGCACGATATATTACTATATTTGCTATACTAAAATATATACAATTAAAAATAAATATTAAACTATGAAACGGAAATTTACCCTCATTTTTATTTAGGCAAAATAAAAATAACCTTCGGTTATAATATAACTTTTAAACCCACGCACTATTATGAAAATTAATTATGTTTTTTCTAAAGAAATAAATAATAAATCAACTAATACACTTGTTAAAACACCTAATAATAGTAATAATTACTATTATCATAAAAGACCATGTGCTTGGCATAATGGGGATAATAACTAATAAATGCTATACAGATTATACCGGAATGGAACAACAAGAAAATATATCACACTCACTTGATTATAGATATGGAATAGTGCGTATAGCAAGTTATGGTATGTAAAATCAAACAAATATTAATAAATATAAGTATAGTCGTATTTTCGGCTATACGTTTTGCAATTTAGAAACTTTAAATTAAAACACTATGAAAACAAAAATTACATTTTTATTATTAATTATTTTGGGATTTATAACTAAAGTAAATGCACAATGCGAACCTTATGCTGGCGAAGATGCTGGAGTGTGTGGTCTTGATGCAATATTATATGCACAGTTAAGTTCAAGCACATCTACTTGTCATTGGTTGGTAAAATCTACTCCTGCCGGAGGAAGTGCAACAATATTAAACGAAAACGATACCGTAACACAAGTTTCAGTAACTATAACAGGTGTGTATGAGTTTAAAGTAACAGAAACAAATGGTGCATGTACAGGTTCCGATATAATAAGAAAAGAATTTGTTAGAATGCCAAATGGTGCTGCAGGACCAGACAAGCAAATATGTGGGCAGTGGGCAGAACTAAATGCTAGTGCCGATACATATCCCGGTGTTGAAATGGGTTGGCATCAAACATCGGTTATTTGGGTAGATACACTTGGCTCAACCAGTACTAATCCGAGTACACGTTTATTGCCTCACGGATATGTTTATAATCCTAATTTAACAAACGAGTATTGTAGCGATACGGTAGAATTTGTTTGGCAACAATCGTGTTCGGGTGTCGAGTTTCCAACAGTGCATTGTGTGGCAACTGATACAATGAATATTGTTTTTAGTAGTAATGTTGTGGCAGAAACCCAAACAGGTTTGCCTAGCGAGGTTTGTGGTAAATTTATTGAGTTAAATGCAATAGAAACACAAACAACTTGTATTAATGTTAGTGGATATTGGATTGACAATATTAACTACACAGTTAATTGGTGGACAGACACAACTCATACTGTACAAGGTAATGGTCCTCATACAATTGCACAAAATATTACTTTTCACGAAAATGCTTATGCTTATGTAGTTCAAAGTGGTGCATGTACAGATACTTCAAACTTTCAAACAGTATATTTTACTGATTGTATTACAAAAATTACTAATGTTACTAACGAAACCGGTATAACCATATATCCAAACCCTGCACACAATAAAATAGTTATAGCGGGTGTGGAGGAAAATGTTAATATTCAAGTGTTTGATATAACAGGAAAACAAACAAATGTAGTTTGTCATCATGAACAAAGTGAAGGAACTTACGACGAATCTATTTTAATTGATATTTCCGTATTAGAAAACGGAATATATTTTATTAAAATAGGAAATAGTGTAGCCAAATTTATAAAAGAATAAATTGACGAAAAACAAACAAATATTAATTTTGCTGTTAATAATTTCAGGTTCGTTATTTTCTCAAAAAAATAATAATAAAGGGATAGGAACAACCGTAATATATAATATGTAAACAGAAGAAACAAATTAAGCAAAATGTTGAAGGCGAAATAATGGAAAAACCCGATTTTGAATGATTTCTATCATTTTAGTTTCGGCTATTTTTTTATAATTTTATAAAAAATAAATTGCTATGTTAAATATTGCACTTTTCGGTCCTCCCGGAGCAGGTAAAGGAACACAATCGGAGTTTTTAATTAAGAAATATAAGTTGTTTTATATATCAACCGGCGATATGCTTCGTAAAGAAATTAAAGCAAAATCGAAATTAGGATTAGAAGCAAAATCTATAATTGAGCAAGGAGGTTTAGTTTCTGACGAAATTATTGTACAAATAATTGAGAAAACAATAAAAGATAATTCCGATGCAAACGGTTTTCTTTTTGATGGTTTCCCACGTACATATATTCAAGCATACATTTTAGAAGGTTTAATGATAAAGCTAAACACATCGTTAAATTGTTTAATAAATATTGATGTGTCTGAAAAAGAATCGATAAAACGACTTTTAAATAGAGGTAAAACATCGGGCAGAAGCGATGATAACGAGAAAGTTATAAAAAACAGACTTAAAGAATACAAAGAGAAAACATTGCCTGTTCTTAATTTTTACAAAGAAAAAGGTAATTATATAAAAGTTAATGGCGAGCAAACTATTGAAGGAGTTACAAAAGATATTGATAAAATAATTAAGCAAGAATTAAGCAAAAATTTGCTAAATATTGTAATATTTGGTTATCCGGGGTCGGGGAGAGGTTCGCAGGGTAGGGCGTTAGCCGAAAAATTTGGTTTAGAATATGTAGCAACAGGGCCAATGCTTGATGCCGAAATAAAAAAAGCATCAAAAATAGGAAAGCAAATAAAACAGATGTATGAAAACGGACTTCTAGTACCCGATGAAATAGTTGTAAAACTTATTGAAGAAAAAATTGCAAACTCAGAAGATGTAAAGGGGTTTATTTTTAAAGGGTTTCCTCGTACTTTAGTGCAATCGTATATATTAGATGGTTTGCTTAAAAAACACAATTCTGCACTCTCTAAAATTATTGAAATTGAAGTGCCAACTCTTGAACTTATACAGCGTTTAGATAAAAGAAGTAAAACCGATAATTGTATGCCTTACGATACAAGTACCGAAAAAATTGTTCAAAGGTTAAAAGACCACGAATTAAAAACAATTCCGGTAATTGAAAAGTACAAACAATTACACGATGTTGTAGTTGTTGATGGTATGGATAGTTTTGAAAATGTTTTTAATAAACTTTCTGATGAAATAGAAAATGGTTTTAAAAATTTGAGGTAAATGCAAGAATATTTAAACGAAATATTTAAAAATAAAACAGAAATAGAAAAAGCCGAATATGAGAATTGCCGGTTTGTTGATTGTAATTTCGAGAAAATCATTATTTCAAATTCAGTATTTATAGATTGTAAGTTTGATAATTGTAATTTAAGTAATGTTGTATCGCAAAATACATCGTTAAAAACAGTAGCATTCAATAAATGTAAAATGTTAGGCTTTATGTTTTCTGATTGTAACGAATTTTTAATGTCGGTAAGTTTTACCGATTGCCAGTTAGATTATTCTTCGTTTTATAAACTAAGTATAAAAAATACAAAATTTGAAAATACAAATATGCAAGAAGTAGATTTTATAGAAACTGATTTAACGGGTTCTAAGTTTGTTAATTGCAATTTAAATAGAACAGTTTTTCAACACACAAATTTGCAAAAAACTGATTTTCGCAGTTCGTATAATTACTCAATAAATCCAAACGAAAATAGCATAAAAAAAGCAAAATTTTCGTTGCAAGCTGTTGGTGGTTTGCTTGATGTATTTAATATTAGTATTGAATAATTAATTGATGACAAAGAAAATTTAATTGTCAATATTTTTTACTAATATAGTTGTGTTGTTTTTAATACAACAAATATATGTGTTATATTTGTGAAAACAATAACTTATAATTGAACATAAATAATTCATATAATAATCTTGATAATAAGCTTTTTGAACAATTGTTTAAAGAGTATTTTGTGCCACTTACAAATTTTGCAAAATCCTATGTAAAAGACGAGGATACAGCTAAAGAGTTAGCACAAGATGCGTTTATAAATTTATGGCAAAAGAAAGAGGAAATTGATAGGGATAAATCAATTAAATCTTATTTATTCACATCAGTTAGAAATAGAAGTTTAAATTATATTCGTGATAATAAAAAATATAAAAGTGAGTTTTTAGATATTGAGTTAGAAAAATCTAACGATTTTTTTGATGGTGATATACTTACAACTCAAGAATTACAAGAACGTATAAGTAAATCTATTGGCAGTTTGCCTGCAAAATGTCGTAGAGTGTTTGAAATGAGTAGGCTTGAGGGACTAAAATATAAAGAAATTGCAGAAGAATTAGGTATCTCGATAAAAACAGTTGAAAACCAAATGGGAAAAGCATTGAAAGTGCTTCGTAAAGATTTAAAAGAATATTTACCTATAATTGTTTTGTTAGGCTTTTATATAGGGGTAAAATAAAATTAATGTGTAATAACTAATACCAAATGGACATTAATAAACAAAATATTGATTATATTGAACTAATAAGTTCTTATTTGTCAGGTGAGTTAGACTCGTCTCAAATCTCTGTTTTAGAGGATTGGGTTAGGGCAAATTCCGATAATAAAAATACCTTTTTAGCATATAAAAATGCTTGGGTTGGTTCAAATATTTCAAAAAATAATAAAAATATTGATGTTAACACAGAGTTTGAAAATTTACAATCAAAACTTTTTTTAGCTACCCAAACTCCTTCTATAGCTAAAAATAATAATTCAATTAAATTCTTATTAAGAATAGCTGCCGTTGTTGCAATAATTTTGGCTGGAATTATATCGGTAAATTTCTATTTAAGTAGTAAAAAATTAATTTACACAGCACAAAACGAGCTTGTTGAGCAAACAACACCAGATGGCTCTGTAATTAGTATTAATAGAAATTCCACTTTAGAGTTTAATAAAAATTTCGATAAAATTAGAAAAGTAAAACTTAAAGGTTCTGCTTTTTTTAAAGTAAAACACAACGACAAAGTTCCCTTTGTTATTGAAACTCAAAATGTAAAAGTAAGTGTTCTTGGTACATCATTTTTAGTTGATTCCAGAGAGAAAGACGATTTTATTACAGTTGTTGTAAAAACAGGTAAGGTTTCGGTTAAAAATACCGAAAAAGAAATTATTTTGCTTGCAGGCGAAAAAGGTATCTTCTCTAAAAAAGAAAATAAATTATACAAATTAAAAAATAAGGATATTAATTATTTATCGTGGAAAACAAAAAAAATAGAGTTTAAGAATACTGATTTAAACGAAGTTGTTAGAGTATTAAACAATACTTACAACAAAAATATTATTATCGATAAAAGCGTTGATATCTCAAATAATAAAATTACAGCAAAATTTAATAATGCCCCATTCAAATCGGTTTTAGATATTATAAAGGAAACTTTAGATATTAAAATAAAAACTGAAAACGACGAAATTATTATTTTCTCAGAATAATTAGTAATACAAATCTTTTTTTATTTATCTTAGGGTAATTTTATTAAAGACAACTGTGTATTCTAACTCGTTAAAACATATATTCTTTATAATTACATTGTTATGTGTGAATTTTATGTTTGCACAAGATAATGTTTTGTCTACAAAAATATATGTTAACTTTAAAAATGCGGAAATTGAAGATGTTTTAAATACTCTTGAAAAACTTACAGATATCAATTTTTCGTATAATAATAAAATATTAAAAAATAAAAATAGACTTACATATTCTTCCCAAAAAAGCACCGGAGAGGTTCTTAATGATATTTCTCAGATTATAAACGTCGATTTTAAATTTATTGAAGGGCATATAGTTGTGAAAAATACTAAGATATGGAAACGAAATATAAAACAACAAAAGAACGAAAAAATTGAACGATATACCATAAGCGGTTTTTTAAAAGATAATGAAACAGGAGAGAATTTAATTAGTGCAAATGTTTTTGTAACAGGAACTAACATAGGTGTTATTTCTAACGAATATGGCTTTTATTCATTAACTCTACCTAAGGGGAAATATACTATTGGCATATCATATATAGGTTTTAACAAGCAAATTTATAATGTAAATTTAAACAAAAATATTAAATTAAATTCAACGCTAAAGTTTAATTACCAGGTACTTTCTGATGTTAATGTTAAAGCCGAAGATGAGCAAAGCGAGGTTTTAGGAAATAATATGTGTAGTACCAAACTAAAACCTAAAGATGTTAAAAATATACCGGAATTTGCCGGAGAAATAGGTCTTACAAAAATGTTGGAAAATGTACCAGGAATTAAAACCCATGGAGATGGTTCCGCATTTATTTTTGTCCGTGGAGGTAATAAAGACCAAAATTTAATTTTAATTGATGAAGCTCCTATCTATAATTCATCGCATCTGTTTGGTATTTATTCTGTTATAATACCTGAGGCAACTAAAGAAATTAATATTTATAAAAGTAATTTACCTGTTAATTCAGGCGATAGAATATCATCGCTTATAGATATACGAACAAAAGAAGGTAATATGAATAAATTTGGTTTTGGAGGTTTAATAAACCCATTTATATATCATTTTTATGTTGAAACCCCTATTGTCAAACAACGAGCATCAGCATTCGTGTCATTTCGCCACTCAAATGTAAAATGGTTAGTTAAAGATAAAGCTCCTGATTTAAGGTTATTCTTTTTCGATATAAATGCAAAGCTAAATTTTAAAATTAATGATGCAAATAGAATTTATTATTCACTTTTTTATGGTAAAGATGAATTTTCTACAATTAATGAGAAAATGTTTAGGTATGGTATAAATTGGGCTAATCAGGCTTCTACGTTTAGGTGGAATCATATTTTTAGCGATAAAATATTCTCAAATATTTCGTTTTACGGAAGTAAATATGATTATAATTTTTCATATTACGATAAAGGTAATAGTAATTGGAATTCATCAATAAATAATTTAAGTGTAAAAATTGATATTACTCATTATACATCGCCAAAACATACATTGAAATACGGAGTAAACTTGAATCTTCATTCAATAAATCCGGGTAATATTACAGGTGATAGTTTAGAAAATGTACCCATTATATCGCAACGACAATCTCGCGAATCTGTCTTCTATATCAATAGCAATTTAAAAATTACCGATAAATTAACGTACAACGCTGGAGTTAGAATACCAATTTGGGCAAATACAGGAGAAACAACAATTTATAAGTTCGACCAAGATTATATAGTAACTGATACAATGAAAATTCCTTATGCAGAAACCTATGTCAGATTTATTAATTTAGACCCGCGTTTAAGCTTGAAATATAATATAGATAGTACATCTGCAATTAAAGCTAGTTTTGGAATTCATCATCAATATTTAAATTTGATAACTAATTCAACGGGACCATTTACATCGCTTGAGGTTTGGTTACCTGCTGATTTAAACATAAAGCCTCAACGTTCTGATGTATATGCTGTTGATTATCTAAAATATTTTAAAAAGTTTAATATTCATTTTAATACCGGAATCTTTTACAAAAAAATGTATAATCAGATTGATTATAATTCGCATGCTAATTTGTTTTTAAATCCGTTAATGGAGGGCGAATTACGTTTTGGTCACGCATACTCTTATGGTGCCGAATTTATGCTTAAAAAGAGTAAAGGTAAATTTGTAGGATGGCTTAGTTATACTTACGCTAGGGTATTTATGAAAGTTAATGGTGTTAATAACAATAAAGAATATCCGGCTTATTTTGACCAACCTAATTCATTTTCTATTTATGGTAGTTATCAAATTTCGAAAAGATTTAGTTTTTCTGCAAATTGGATTTATCATACCGGAGGTGCAATTACAAGTCCTATAGGCTTTTATAAATATAACGGGAATACGGTGCCAATTTATGGTGATAAAAATAACGATAGGTTACCTGATTATCATAGGCTTGATGTTTCAGCTAAATTTAGGCTTAACAAAAAAGACCGGAAGTTTAATCATAACATAACTATAAGTATATATAATGTGTATAATAGGGCAAATGTTGTAACATACAGCTATAACAAAACAGAAACTCCTGATGGGTTTAAAATACCTAGAGATATAAATGGTGATGATATTTATGTTACAACACAAACAAGTTTGCTTGGCTTTATTCCTTCAATAAGTTATAGATTTAGATTTTAATTAATGAGGATATATAAATACATATTACTTTTATTAGTTTTAGTGATGATTTTTTCTTGCGAAAAGAAAACTGATAAGCTTTTGCCCAAGAGTAATTTTAACGATATTATTATAGATGCATTTATTACTGATGAATATAAAAATCAAAAAATTGTATTATCTCTGCCGAGTACAAACCAAAACGACTCTTTAATGCCGGTTTCTAATGCAAATATTAAAATAAAAGCCGGGAATAAAATTTATTATTTTTCAGAATCAGATAGTTTAAAAGGTAATTATTTTTCAGATTCTATTTTTATTCCTGTTGTTGGCGTAAATTATTATTTAGAAGTTGATTACAATAATAAAAAATATGCTGCCGAAACCTATATGTTACCGGTAAAGCCATTTAAATCCTTAGATTTTGCTATTGATTCAGCTAAAGATGAATATAAAATAACTTGGGTTGCCGATGTTTACAATCCGGAAGAGCAAGCTATGTATGAAGTAATAATTACGCCACAAATTGCAAATGATAGCTTAAATATAAGGGCTTTTTATTATTCTTTTAATACAGTTGATGTAAGTCAAGCTTTTGCAACAGAGCCTGTTGATATTTATTTTGGGCATGGAAGTACAATAATTGAAAAAAAATATTCGATTACGCCAAAATATGCTAAGTATTTAAGGGCATTAGCATCGGAAACTATGTGGCAAGGTACTGTTTTCTCAGAAACTCCAAGTAATTTACCTACAAATATAGAAGGTGGTGCAATGGGGTATTTTTCTGTTTGTGCAGTTAATTCTGTTGAAATAAATGTACCTTAACCCGCGTTATTCGTAAGCGTTCGGCAAAGCACGTACATATATTATTTCAAAGGCGACCAATTTTGAGGTAATAACTCATATAATTTATTAGCTTTATGTTCAGCTATTCTA
>CAMZKE010000128.1 GCA_947311115.1 uncultured Bacteroidales bacterium
CTGTATATGAATACTGCAAATGGTTTGCAACGAAGTATCAGGAAAAGAAAAAGGTATATTGGAAAATATAACCACCCAAATTTGGGTGATTTGGGTTTTGCGATAACAAATTGTTTATAAGTAGGTTATATGTAATATTGTTGAATTCTATGAATAATGCGGGTTAAATATTGTTTTCTATAATAATGCCTCGTTTGCTTGCAGTTAGAAAATTTATTCTTTGAGTAATTTATTCTGCATTATACAATTTTTTATAAAACTTTTAGTTTATTTATCGTATATTTGCGATTAACTATAATCTATAATATATTTGCAAAATGAAAACTAAAATGAAAACTAAAGAAGATATAGAGCAATTAGCACGATTTGCTAAAGCATTAGGGCATCCGATACGCATTAGTATTTTGCAGTATTTAGACAAGCAAAATTGTTGTTTTACAGGCGATTTGGTTGATATTTTACCTGTTGCACAATCAACAGTTTCTCAACATTTGAAGGAATTGAAAGATGCGGGGTTAATACAAGGTGAGGTAAATCCACCAAAAGTGAAATATTGTATAAATCAAGAAAATTGGGAAAAAGCACAAAACTTAATGTGTAGTTTTTTCGATATTGATTTTAATAAAAATTCGTGTTCAATTTAAAAATTAAATTAAATGAAAATATTAGTGTTATGTACAGGTAACTCATGTCGTAGTCAAATGGCAGAGGGGTTTTTAAAATCTTTTGATAAATCATTGTTTGTAGCTTCGGCAGGCACAGAGCCAAGCAAAGAAATTCATCCAAACGCTATTAAAGTAATGCAAGAAGTAGGAATTGATATTTCTACCGGTAAACCAAAATCAGTTAACGAATTTTTAGACCAAAGTTTCGATTATGTTGTAACGGTTTGTGGCGGAGCAAAAGAAACCTGTCCTATGTTTACAGGAAAAGTTAAAAATCGTATCCACATAGGTTTCGACGACCCTGCCGAAGCACAAGGAACTGATGAGTTTATATTATCAGAATTTCGTAGAATAAGAGATGAAATAAAACAAGATTTTAGTAAGTTTTATAAATCACTAAAATGAAAAATAAAAAAATAAATATTTTGTTGATAGTTGTAACTGTAATTTTTTTTATTGGGCTGTTTTTTGCAAAAGATAAATTAAATTGTTTTGTAACCAATTATAAATTAAGAAATAACGATGTCGAAATAAATAAAACTGATAGTGTAACATTTTTTGAACAATTTAATAATTCATCAAACACATATCTTTTTAAATTAAGTTTAATAGAACTTGGAGGTTATGGCTGTAAACCTTGTATGAAAATGGATACCGTTTTGCAAAAGATAAAAACCATTTATAAAGATGAGGTAAATATTAAAACTTTTCGTGTAACAACTGACAAAGGAAAACTTATTGCTAAATATTTTGGAGTAAATACTATTCCAACTCAAATAATTTTTGATATAAATGGAAATGAAGTTTATCGTCATACTGGGTTTTTATCAAAACATGATTTAGAAACTAAAATAAAAAGCATAATAGAATAAATGTTTAATTGGTTGCAAAATATATCAGACTTTTTAGTTTTTAAAGCCTTTGGTTTAGAAAAACAAAGCCATTTAGCCGAGGCGTTAAATTTCTTTATCTACGATACTGCTAAAATATTAATTCTGCTTTTTGTAATTATATTTTTAATGGGAATTGTTAATTCTTATTTCCCAATAGAAAGAGTTAAGAATTATTTATCACGAAAAAAATTATATGGATTAGAATATTTTATAGCGTCTCTTTTTGGTACTGTAACACCTTTTTGTTCTTGTTCATCAGTACCGCTATTCATAGGTTTTGTAAGTGGAGGAATACCTTTAGGAGTAACATTTGCTTTTTTGGTAACATCGCCATTAGTAAATGAGGTAGCTGTTGGCTTGTTTGTTGGTTTGTTTGGTGTGAAAACAACTGTTATTTATGTTGTTAGTGGCGTTTTGCATGGAACATTTTCAGGAATGATATTGCAAATGTTTAAACTAGAAAAATATTTAAGCCCTTGGGTAAAAGAGATTTTAGCAAATGCACAAAAAGAGCAAGATGCATTTTTACAAGAAAAACAATCGTTTAAACAACGTTTACCAATAATAACAGCCGAAGCTTTAAAAATAATAAAAGGAATATTACCTTATTTAATAGCAGGAATTGCCGTAGGTGGTTTAATGCATGGCTATATTCCCGAAGGTTTTTTTCAGCAATATATGAACAAAGACAATTTGTTTGCTGTGCCAATATCTACAGTGTTAGCAGTACCAATGTATTCTAATGCATCTGGAATTTTACCTGTTGTGCAAGTTCTTGTGGCAAAGGGTATTCCGCTAGGTACAGCAATTGCTTTTATGATGGGAGTTGTGGGCTTATCATTGCCCGAAGCAATGTTGCTAAAAAAAGTAATGACTTGGAAATTAATAGCTATATTTTTTGGCACAGTAACAGTTTGTATAATAATTTCGGGCTATCTGTTTAATGTCATTTTTTAACAATAAAAGAATAAATAAATTACAAAATTAAATATAAATATTATGGAAATAAAAATTCTTGGTACAGGTTGCCCTAATTGCATAACTCTTGAAAAAAGAGTTAGAAAAGTGGTAAATGAAAACAATATTGATGCAAAAATAACTTTGGTAAAAGATATTGTTGATATTATGGCTTACAAAGTAATGTCAACACCGGCTTTAGTTATTAACGAAGAAGTAAAAATAAAAGGACGAGTTCCTAAAGTTGATGAAATACTTAATCTGTTAAAATTATAATTATGAAAAAAATAAAATATTTAAGTATTATATTTATAGTATTTAGTTTATTATCAGCTTGCAATAATTCAGAAAATAAAGAAATACAAGAAAAAAATATTGTAACTACACTAAACGATAGTATTACAGAAAATACAATACAGGTATATTATTTTCATGGGAGCATTCGTTGTCATACTTGTGTTTCTGTAGATGAAAATACGCATCAATATATAGAAGATTTATTTCCTGTTAAATTTGATAAAGGAGATATAGTTTTTAAATCAATAAATATAGATAAAAGTGAATGCCCTGATTTGATTGAGAAATATCAAATTTATGGACAAACTCTACTTTTTATTAAAGCTGATAAAGTTATTGATTTAACCGAAGATGCATTCAAATATGTTACAACAAATCCTGAAAAATGGAAACAAATTGTTGACGATAATTTGATTGATTTAATAACATCGTAAATGGAATTACTTCAACAAATATTAGATAGCACCGATTTTCCTTTGTTATCAGCGTTAATTTTAGGTTTAATGACAGCAATAAGTCCTTGTCCGTTAGCCACAAATATTACTGCTATGGCTTTTATTAGTAAAGATATAGAAAATAAACGGAAGGTTTTTTACAATGGCTTGATATATACGCTTGGTCGTTCAATTTCATATACAGTAATAGGTTTAATATTTTACTTAGGAGCAAGTAAATTTGTTGTTGCAGGGTTTCTTCAAAAATATGGAGAACGTGCATTAGGGCCTATTTTAATTATTATTGGTTTGTTTATGTTAGATATTATTAAAATAAGATTTTCGGCACTTAACAAGCTAAACGAAAAAATGCAACAAAAAGAAAAGTTTGGCTTTTGGAACACCTTGTTTCTTGGAATTGTGTTTGCCTTAGGATTTTGTCCATATAGTGGAGTATTGTATTTTGGTATGTTAATTCCTATGACGATATCTTCGGTGTCAGGATTGTATTTACCTATTATTTTTGCGATAGGAACAGGTTTGCCCGTAATAATTTTTGCATGGTTTTTAGCATTTACAGTTGGAGGAATTGGTTCGGTTTACAATAAAGTTAAGACTTTTGAAAAATGGTTTAGGCGAGTAATAGCTATTATATTTCTAATTGTAGGGATTTATTATTTACAGTATATATTTATTTAAAAAAAGAATTATGAATTTTAAAATAGTATTATTAATCTTAGTGATATTTTTTGGAGTATCTCAAATAAGTTTTTCTCAAACAAAAAGTGAAAACAAGCAGTATAAAGTAACTTTTATAGAATTAGGCTCGGTTAAATGTATTCCTTGTCAAAAAATGGAAGGTGTTATGGATAGTATTCGCAAAAACTACCCAAAAGATGTTAATGTTATTTTTTATGATGTATGGACTGAAGCAGGAAAACCGTATGCAAAACAATATAAAGTAAAATCAATACCAACTCAGGTTTTTTTAGACCAAAACGGGAAAGAGTATTATCGTCATGTTGGGTATTTCCCAAAAGAAGAAGTTATTAAAGTGTTAAAGCAGAATAAAGTAAGTGAATGAATACATGAAAACAAGACTAAAATTTTTAGATAGATTTTTAGCCTTATGGATATTCTTAGCAATGTTTATTGGTGTTGGTATTGGATATTTATTTCCTAATATTTCTCAACTAATTAATTCTGTTTCATCTGGTTCAACTAATATTCCGCTTGCAATAGGTTTAATATTAATGATGTATCCTCCACTTGCAAAAGTAGATTATAGTTTAATTCCTGATATTTTTAAAGATACCAAAGTTATGTCTTTGTCATTAATTTTAAATTGGGTAATCGGGCCAATTTTAATGTTTGTATTGGCTATTGTATTTTTAAAAGACGAACCCGGATATATGACAGGTTTAATTCTAATTGGCTTAGCCAGATGTATAGCTATGGTGCTTGTTTGGAACGACTTAGGTGGCGGTAGCAAGGAGTATGGAGCTACACTTGTTGCATTAAACAGCATTTTTCAAGTATTTACTTATAGTTTTTATGCGTGGTTGTTTATTACGATTTTACCACAATATTTTGGCGTAAAAACTTTTGATATTAATATTTCAATTTTTGATGTTGCCCATTCAGTTTTAATATACTTAGGTATTCCATTTTTAATGGGATTTTTTAGCAGATTTATTTTGGTAAAAGCCAAAGGTAAAGATTGGTATAACCGTAAATTTATTCCAAAAATATCGCCAATAACTCTTGTTGCTTTGCTTGCTACAATTGTATTAATGTTTAGTTTAAAAGGAGAGCTTATAATAGAAATACCTTTTGATGTTATTAAAATAGCAATACCATTGATTATATATTTTACTGTGATGTTTTTCTTTAGTTTTTTTATTGGCAAAACTTTGAAAATAGATTACAAACGCAATGCTTCAATAGCATTTACAGCAACAGGAAATAATTTTGAGTTAGCTATTGCAGTTTCTATTGCAGTTTTTGGTTTAAATTCGCAACAAGCCTTTACAGGCGTTATTGGTCCTTTGGTTGAAGTTCCCGTATTAATTCTTTTGGTAAAGATTTCTTTATGGTTGAAAAAACGATTATATTTATAAATATGTTTATCTAATAATAATATCATTAACAATTTTAAAACCGGCTTTTTTGTTAATACGCTCAACAATTGCCGATTTAATCATTTTTAGTTCATTTCTAATAATAGGAGATTTAATACTAACAAAAAGCAGATTTTTTTCGATAGCAATTTTAGTAGTAGCACTATTAATCCTTTCGCCAACAATGGTTTCCCATTCTTTTATTACTCTGTGCTTTTCTAGTCCTTCCTCAACATTATTTTGTTTGAGATAGGCTTTTATCACATCTTTAATATGAGTGGTATCGTGTTTTTTATATCTCATTTGCTTCGTTGTTTTTTATTTCAAACACTTTAAAATCTACCGAAATCTTAGATAAAATACGTTCAATTCTAAATTTATTGGCATCGGTCATAAATATTTGACCAAAATTATTATCAATAACCAATTTAATAATTTGCTCTACTCTTGTTGAGTCTAGTTTGTCGAAAACATCGTCGAAAAGCAAAATTGGTTTGGTATTGCTTTTTTCTCTAATGAAATCGAACTGAGCTAATTTTAAGGCAATTAAATATGTTTTTTGTTGTCCTTGCGAACCTATTTTTTTTATCGAGTGTGGACCTAAATTAAAATCAATATCATCTTTGTGAATACCTGATGTTGTGTAGGTTACAGTTCTGTCTTTTAGTATATTGCTTTTTAAAATATCTGAAAAGTTTTTTTCTAAAAGCTCCGATTTGTATTTAATTTCAACAATTTCGTTACCTGACGAAATATGATTGTAATATTTTTGAAAAACAGGAGTGAGTGATTCAATAAATAATTTTCTTTTCTCGAAAATTGTTGTGCCGTTTTCAATTAATTGTTCATCATAAACTGAAAGTAAATCTTTATCAAAATTATTAAACTCGGCAAATTGTTTTAGTAGTTTGTTGCGTTGCTGAACAGCTTTGTTGTATTTTAATAGTACATCTAAATAACTTCTGTCGTATTGCGAAATTACGCCATCAACAAACTTCCTGCGTTCTTCACCAGAGCCTGTAATTAATACATAATCGCCGGGTGAAATCATTACCAACGGTATTAGCCCAATATGTTCTGATAGTTTTTTATATTCTTTATTATTTTTCTTTATTATTTTTTTCTTTTCTTTTTTTACTCCGCAGGAAATATCTATTTCTTCGTTGTTTATTTCGTATTTACCTTTAAGTAAAAAGAAGTCGGTGTTAAATTTAATATTTAATAAATCGGTTTGATGAAAGTAACTTTTTGTAAACGATAAATAATAAATTGCATCGATAATATTAGTTTTGCCAACGCCGTTATTACCAACAAATGCATTAATTTTTGGTGATAAATTAATTTCAGCATCGCTGTAATTTTTAAAATTTATTATTTCTAGTTTTTTTATGTACACTTTTACTATTTAATATGTAGTAGTCATATTCTCATCAACAACTATAATATAATCTGCCTGTTTTTTTACTTCATCATCTAATTTAGATAAATCTTTTTGTGATACAGTAGTTATGGTTTTAATTTTAGCCTTTTTGTTGTAATCTTTTAAGTACCATACAATTCCTTGATAGTTGTCGGAATGATAACTACCATTATAATGAATAAAAGTTTCTCCTTTTTTCCAGTTAATATTTATAAAATATGCCATTGTTGCATCTTTCATTGCTTGCGATTTAGGTAAGTTTTCGTTAACATGAGCACCCATACCACCCATTTGCATCATAGATTTGTAACAATCTAAATCTTTATCGTATTTAATTGGTAAAGGAGCCATATATTTTTTTGCATCAGGGGTAAGTTTTTCTAAACCTTCAAATCCTTGCTTGTATGTAACTGAGGCATAACGGCGAGGTATATTTGTTGCAATAAAATTTATTTTATTGTCTTTTGCAAAATCTAATAGTGGTTTGTAATCAGTAGCATAATTTGGCCATAGTTTCATTTCAGGTTCAAACTTTTTTGATGAATATATACCGTTTAAATATTCATTAATAATAAGTTGGTCGTCAGCTTCAAACATTTCTGCACCTAAAATAGTTTTTTCTTTTTTTACGGCATAAATATCTTTTGTTATTTCAAGTTCCATCCAGTGTGCTATAGGGTTGTTGTGTAATTCTCCTACAAAAACAAAATCAGCATCGGCTAAATCTTTAATCATATCAGAATATTTAACTTCTTTACCATCGTTTGTGTAAAGTTTATATGCAGGCTTATCGTATGTAAGCGACATTAAAACTGTGGCAATAATAATTGTAAAAAATAATTTTGTTTTCATCTTGTATAATTTAATGTTATGTTTGTTTTGATTACTATTTGTATAAATAGTTTAATCAAAAAGTTATTTTTTATTTTTAGAGAAATATTTGCACCACTCAGTAAGCTCACACTCATTACATTTAGGCTTTCTGGCAAGGCAAACATATCTACCATGCAAAATTAACCAATGATGTGCAATTGGAAGCAAATCAGGCGAAATGTTATTAACAAGTTGCTTTTCGGTTTCTAAAACATTTTTAGCATTTGTTGTTAGTCCTAACCTTTCTGAAACACGAAATACATGTGTGTCAACTGCCATTGCCGGTTTGTTAAAAACTACTGAAACAATCACATTTGCTGTTTTCCGTCCAACACCCGGTAAAGTTTGTAAATCTTTAATATTATTAGGAACCTCGCTGTTGAAATTCTCAACTAAACCTTTTGCCATACCTACCAAATGTTTAGCTTTATTATTTGGATACGAACATGTTTTAATATATTCAAATATTTCAAATACTTCAGCTTTAGCCATTTTTTCGGCAGTTGGATATGCTTTTAATAATTCTGGAGTTATTACATTAACTCTTTTATCAGTGCATTGAGCCGAAAGAATTACGGCTACAAGTAAATTAAACGGATTAGTATAATTTAATTCGGTTTCAGCTATTGGTTTGTTTTTCTTAAAATACTCTATTATATATTTATAGCGTTCTTTTTTTGTCATTTCTTTATTTTGGTTCAAAATTAACAAAATATATTAAAAACTTAATTATAATCATTAGATTTAATTATGTATATAAATATAATGGAAATGTAGTGGGTGGCCTTTGCGTAAATTGTAGTTAATTAATTGTTTGTATAAAATTATGTAGTGAGTAAAAATTCTAAAATAGGGCGTAATATATGTCGTAAATTTGTAAATGTTAATTATTTAACAGATATTTGAATAAGAAAATATTTTTTTAACTTAAAATTTTTAACGATGAAGAAAATTACTTTTTTAGTAGCGATGTTTTTTATTGCTACATTTTCGTTTTCGCAAACAAATTTGACTACAGCTGTTGATTTTACCGAAAATGATATAACTGGTGTTCAGCGCCATCTATTTGATATTTTAGATGGAGGGCAGTATGTTTTAATCGACTTCTTTTATAGCGATTGACCTACTTGCGGTAGTACCGCGCCTTATATAGCTGAGGCATACACAAAATACGGTTGCAATACTTCTGATGTATTTGTAATTAGTATATCAACAAAAAATTATGATACAGATGCTGTTTGTCAAGATTTTGATGACCAATATGGTATTCACTTCCCTACTATTAGTGGAGTAGAGGGCAATGGCGGGGCTATCTGTTCTGCGTACGGAATAACTGCATACCCTACATATATTCTAATTGCACCAGACCATTCTATTGTAGAACAGGATATGTGGCCTATTAATAGTGCATCTGATTTTGATACATATCTATCTAATAATAATATTACTGAATCAAGTTGTAATACAACATATATTCCAAATAATATACTTGATGATATTATTAGTGTGTATCCAAATCCTTCAGATGGTAATTTTAATTTAGATATTAATTACAATGGAATAGTTAATGTGAAAGTTGTAGATATACTGGGTGTTACAGTTTTTGCGCAACAATTATTTGTAAATAATAAAATGACTACTAAAGTTAATTTATCAACTATTAATAATGGTATTTATTTTGTAACTGTTAAAACTGATAATGAACATTATGTTAAAAAAGTGAAAATAATAAATTAGCTTTTTACTAACAATACAAATTTTAAGAGCCTTGTTTTACGAGGCTTTTTTATTTATACAATTTATATCAGCAATTTTAGTTTTTTATTTTACATTTGTAGGTTAATTTAAAGTAAATTAAAAATGAAAAAAATATTAATTATACTATCAATTATTACAATTTTCTTTTCTTGTACAAAAGAAGCAGGAAAAGGTGGAGCATCAAAAATAAAAGGGAGGGTTATTACCGAAGAATATTCAGAGTTTAATAACCAGCATGTTCGCACATATTTTTCTGCTGACGAAAGCGTATATATTATTTATGGTAATGATGATTATTATAGCGATAAAGTAAAAACAGATGGTAATGGTTATTATGAATTTAATGGTTTGCAAAAGGGCGATTATAAGATTTATGCTTATACTCAAGATGCTAATAAAGATAAAAAGCCATCATATATAAATGTAAATATAGAATCAAACGGTTCGCAAATTGATGCATCGTATATTAGAATAAAAGATTATGTTTCAAACGGTACTGCCAGTGTAAAAGGTAGGCTTTTTGTTTACGACTATAACTCAGATTTAACAGTGCTTAAAGATACTTTTTATGGGGCAAACAGATACGTTTATTTTGGATTGAAAGATAATGAAACCTATATTGATAGAGTGAAAACAAACCCTGATGGTTACTTTGTTTTTGACAATTTATTACCGGGTGATTATGAGGTTTATGCTTATTCCAAAACAAATGCATCAGCAGGCGAAATAGCTATAAAAAAATATTTTACGCTCACTATTGATGAAAATGTAGAGTTACCACGTTTAGAAATAATTGATTAATTATAATTTATGAATAAATTACTAGTGTTATTGTTATTCTTAGGTTTGTTTACAAATGCACAATCAAAAAAACAAATAAAAGCTAACAATATTAAACAAATAACAAGCTATAATTATATTACTAAACTTGGTAAAACTTACAAAATAAAAGATAACTACCATGTTTATAACGAAAAAGGATATTTAATTAAAGAGGTTGAGTATAACAAAGAAGGTAAATTAAAATATGTAAAAAAATATTATTATAATTCAGATAACGATAAAATTAAAGAAGAAAGTTTTGATAGTGCCAACAAGCTAAAAAAAACAACTTTGTATGAATATAAAGATGGTCTAAAAATAAGTAAAAAAGTTTTAGATTATAAGGGTAATTTAATTTCAAAAAAAGAGTACGAATACGTACATTATTAGTAAATGAGAGTTGTATTTTTAATATTGTCGATTGTAATATCTCAGTTTGTTTTTTCGCAATCTAATGATTTTCAGGTTTGGAGTTCTCTAAATTTGAGATATAATGTTAATGATAAATCTAATGTAAATATAAAACAATCGTTAAGAACTTTTCAAAATAGCACCTATTGGCGACAATCTTTTACTGAGTTAACTTATGCGTATAAATTAAATAAACAATTTAAAATTTCGGCAGGGTATAGGTATGCATTCAAAAATGCTATTGAGTTTACTTATACAAAGCAACGTGTTTTTGCCGATATGTCTTATACTAAAAAGATAGATAATTTTGCAGTAAAAATTAGACCAAGATTGCAAATTGATATAGTTAATTTAACAGACTATTACACGTCTTATGTAAATAGAGAAATGTTGGAACTTTCAAGAAAAGTGAATAAAACTGTCGGTGTTTATGCATCTACGGAAGTGTATTTTGCGTTACCTTCTCACGATTTAAAACCAAATTATTATGGTTTTTTCAAATATAGACTTACCGGTGGTGTTAGAATTAACTTTTCAAATTCGAGTAGTTTAAAGCTTTTTTACAGATACCAATACGAGAAGTTTAGCTTAATTGAAAATGCATATATTTTAGGTGTAACCTATAAGTGTGAAATTAATTGATGAGTGAAATTAGTAATATAATAAACGGGTTTGAGTCAACTACATTAAAGGAAATGGATAATGTAAAGTTGATGAATCGTACCGATACTAAGTTTATATTTAATGTAGATAAATTACCTGAAATTTTAGAGCAAGCAAAAGAAAAATACAAAGTTCTTCAGATTAATGATGAGCGTATTTTAGATTACAAAACTCAATATTTTGATACAAAAGATTTTGACTTATTTATTAAGCATCAAAATAAAAAACTAAATAGGTATAAATTAAGACAACGCGAATATTTAATTTCAGACATTAGTTTTTTTGAAGTTAAGTTTAAATCAAATAAAGGTAGAACAATAAAAAAACGAATAAAAACAAAGGGATTGCAAAATAAGTTGTCTTCTAAGTTTGTTGATTTTATTAATGCCAATACTCCTTTTTCTGGAAAAGAGTTTGATACATCTGTTTTAAATAAATTTTCAAGAATAACACTTGTTCATAAATTAGATAGCGAAAGAATAACTGTTGATATAAATTTAGGATACGAATTAAATAATAATAGAGCAGAACTCCCATTCTTATGTATTGCAGAGGTTAAAAGAGAGGGGTATAATATTTCAGATTTTATTAGTATTCTTAAAGAAAATAAGATTTATACTCAAAGTATGAGTAAATATAGTATTGGGATTCTTTTGTTAAATAAAGACCTTAAATACAATAATTTTAAAGAAAAATTGTTAACACTTAAAAAAATAGCTCAAAATGATAAATATGATTCTCTCTTTGATAGGAAGTAAAATTTTTGGAATTGAAATAATTGACTATACCGATGTATTAGAGCTATTTGTACGTTTTATATTTAATTTTGTCGTTACTACTATTATTATAAGGCATTTGTACTATCCTGCAACACGCAGAAAAGATTATTTGTTTACATATATTTTGCTTAGTACAACAATATTTTTATTAATATTTATGCTTGAGAGTGTTAAAATGAAGATAGGTTTTGCACTTGGCTTATTTGCTATTTTTGGTATTATAAGGTATCGTACCAATCCTATTCCTATAAAGGAAATGACATATCTCTTTGTTGTTATTGGCTTATCTGTAATGAATGCTATGTCAAGCAAAAAAATTAGTTATGCAGAGTTGTTGCTTGTTAATGTTATTATTGTTTCAATAATTTATTTATTAGAAAAGCTGTGGCTTTTAAAGCACGAATCATCAAAAGTAATTTTGTATGAAAAAATAGAGTTGATAAAACCAGAAAAGCAAAAGCAACTTATTGCCGATATTGAGGAAAGAACAGGTATAAAAATTTCGAGAATAGAAATTGGAAAAATAAATTTTTTAAAAGATACAGCTAGGGTAAAGGTGTTTTATTACGAAACAGACCAGACTAACTATTTTGATGATGATGAATATTCTACTGTTGACGATTCTTAGCCAACATAATTATCTTTTAAATAGTATTCGTTTATATAGTTAATGTTGTTTTTTGATGTCTTTTTTATTTGGAATTGCGGAGTCATTTCAAAATCTAAAACACGTTCTCGTTGTTTGGCTTTTTCTTTTGCAGTTTCTATATCACTATTAATAATATAAATCGCATTAGACACTAACATTGTAATAATAAGAATAATCGAGATGGTAAATTTACTCATACTATAATAATTTTATATATAGACATACTACAATATAAAAAAGTTGCAACAAGTATAAAAAATTTTGAACCGATATAATTATTAGACGCAGATTTTATATGATTTTTATGATAATTGTTTTGTTTAAACAGCATATAATACAAACTTAAGTACGAGCGTTGAGCGAACGGTGTCAGTCGAAGCGTATAACCCAAGAATGAAAAACTGTACAGCATCGTTCGGTCTTGATTTTTTCCTCTATTCTGCATCAAGGCAAAATGGAGTCGCCTGTCTGGCGAAAGAGGACAAGTATTAAAAAATACAACTACAAATTACGGGTCAAGTTCAAAATGACAAATGCCTAAGTTTTATGTTGTAAGCTAATACTAACGCTGTCATACTGTGTAAAGCGAAGTATCTAATTTATTACAATAATTTACCGTTATATTTACAATTTGAGTTGATTTATTTACTCTCTTTACCAAAAGGTTTAATTAATCTAATTATAGTAGGTGTAACCATAAAATCGGTAATTGTTGCACTTAATATAGCTATTACAGTTAAAATACCCATGTTTACCATATTATTCATGTCAGAAATAGTAAATGTAAGCAATGTAAAACTTAAAATTAGAGTTGATTTTATTATTGCTTGCCCAATAGTTCTAAAAGTATTTTCTATAGATTTATTATAATTCATTGTTTTATAAAACTCTAATTTTGTGCCATTTATTAAATGAATTGTATTATCAACAGCAAGACCTAAAATCATTGGGGCAATAGTCATAGTAACAAACTCTAAAGGCATATCAAGAATTCCCATTATACCTCCTGCAACTACTACAGGTGCTACATTTGGTATTAAAGCAACAAAACCTAATTTAATACTATTAAAAGCAATCGACATTAATATAAATATCAACAATAATGAAATACCAAACGAACGTATTAATCCAATAGTAATATACTGGTTCATTTTACTAAACTGTATTGCATAACCGGTAAAAAACGATGAAAATTTAGGGTAATCTTTTTTAGGAAATAACTTATTCAATTCTGCCTTAACACTATCAATATGCATAATAAATGTTTTCGATTCAAAATCAGGCATCGATACAAATATTTGTGTTGTTGCATAATCTTTGGTTACTACGCTTCGCATTTGTTTCGGCATATGTTTTTCTAAACGCCTAATAATCGATTTGTACAAACCTTGTTTTTTGGGTAATCTGTTATATTCGGGTTTATCTCCTTTAATTGCCTGATACATTTCTCCAACTTTATTAGAAAATCCTGATACGCTATTAATATATTTTGATTTTCTTACTTCATTTTCCAGTTCAACAACCTTTTTAGCATTGTCAAGATTTTTAAAGAAATCTTTTTCGTTACTCTCTAAAAGAATATTATAAAAATAGTTTGTAGCAATTGGCGATTCACTAACATAAACCATATCTTTTGCATGTTGCATTTTAGTGCCAAACATTTTTTTAGGATGTAGATTAACTTCAATTAACGAAGAGAAAAAACTCATAACTAAAACAATAATAGTGAATACAATTGTAATAATTTTACCGTGCGAAACAACAAAGTTAGACATAGCTATTAAAACTTTATCCCAAGCATCATTTTTATTTTCTTTTTTTATTTTTTTTGTAGATTTACCTAACGATAACACAGCCGGATAAAAGAACATAAGCAATAAAAACACTACAAAAATACTTAATGCTGCTGTTGTTCCTGCCCATTTAATTGTAGTAATTGGAACAAAAATAAAAGAGCTTAACGAAATAATTGTTGTTAATGCTGCAAAAAAGATTGGCCAACCATTCTTCTTCATCGATTCAATAACAGCTTTTTTTCTATCGCCTGATTCGGCAAGTGCTTTATCGTAATAAGCGGTAAAATGTATGGAATACGCCACCGAAACAGCAATTGTAAGTAGAATTGGCACAAGCATAAATGCCGAATCTACCATTTCGTGCATATAACCTTTTATACCAAAAACTATAACTAAAGCACCGGCAACAGTAATAATTATCCCTACAGAAGCTTTAAATGAACGTGTCATTAACACAATTAATAATACTGCAATAAATGCAGCTAACGATATAATAAGAATCAACTCTTGCATTGATTCGTGATTTCGTTTATAAACTATTACAGGATTACCTGCGGCTGTTAATTTAAAATGATATTGCTTTAATTTATCTTTATATTTTAAATTATATTTATCAACAATACCTGATGCAATTTGACCAACATATTCAATAGGTGTTTTTTTCTTATGCCAATCTTTTTTGTTAGGATACCTGTCTAGTTTTAATACTATCCAGGTTTGTTTATAATCGTTTGAATATAAACGTCCTTTTATACCATCACGTTTCTCAAACAACCCAATTATTCTTTTTAACTGAGAATCAGATATTGAATCAATATCAATTGTACTAGTATTAAACACAGATTTTCTACTTCCGCCCATACCGTACGATTTAACAGGCATTACATAATTAATATTTGTAAGCGAAATTACATCAATTGCAAACGGAACACTATCTCTTAAGTCATTACTTACTTCTCTTATAGCTTTTAAAACATCACGCTGAAAAACACTATCAGCATCAACCAATACTCCAACGAAATCGTTATTACCAAACTGTTTAGTAAATTCTTTTTTGTTTAATATTATTGGGTCATTTTTATCAAAATATTTATCTAAATCAAGCCCTACTTTTAAGTGTTTTAGTCCGGCACCGGCAACACCAATAATTATTACGGTTAAAATAATAAATGCATACTTGTTTTTTACAATAAATTTACCGAATTTTTCGAACCAATTATTTATTGTAATAATTAACGGATTGTGCTTTTGCATTTTAATAGATATTTTTTATTTTATATAATTTCACTTAACACTTCTCTGGTAGCAACTTTTTCTGAAAGATATAAATCTTTATATTGTCCATCTTTAGCCAAACCTTTTTCTACTAAACTTTGCTTTATTTTATTATGCGAATCTACAGGCAATGTTATTAGTTCTGGAGTATTAAGACGTTTAGATTGCCTTTTAGAACTGTATTCAATATTCAATTCTTGCAGTTTTTTATCAAAATGTTCAATAAAATCTATTTTTTCTTCATCAGAGGGGTTTTGGTCAAACTCAACAAAATACTCGTATTTAAATTTTTTGTTATCGCCAAACATTAGAAAGTTTTTTACTATCAAACCTGCTTTAGATGCTGTTTCTTGTGTCGAAGTAATTACTTGCTCTTCAGAAAGTTTTTCGCCCATTAAGCTAACAATTCCGGCACCTTTTTGAATAAACTTTAATAAAGGTGTTTTGTTGTAAAAACCAACAACTTCTAATATATCGTTCATATCATAACGATACAAACCACTTATATTACTTATAAGAATATAATATCTTTTATCAAGCTCTAACTCATGATATTGTAGAGTTATCGGGTCTTTATCATCTTTGTTTTCAATAGGAATAAATTCATAAAAATATTGTGTAGGAATAAGTAACGAATAGCTCCAATGATTATCTAATGATATTCCAAATCTACCTTCCGATGCTTGGTAACCAAACGAACGAATAACAGTTGTTGCAGGAAAATATTTTTTCAATCGTTTCATTAATATTGAAAAATTACCTTGCACCCACGCATTTATAACTTTTAAATTTGGCCAATAGTGTTTTGGTAAAAGATTATCGCCATATTTTGCCTTTAATGCAACTAGTTCATCAGCTCGTTTTGGGTTTGGTGTAATTCTATCCATTACTTCTGCCTTGTCTTCAGGAGAAAGCTGCTTTAGTACTTCTTCGTTCATTTTACCATAACGAATTTCATCAACCATTTCATCAAAATTATCCATAATGGTTTGATGATATCTAATAAAATTAGCTATACTTGGCGAAATTGAAACAGTAATATTATGTGATAATGCATTTCTTGCAATTGCGTAATAACGCAAATCGTAATCATCGATAGCAAAAAGTGGATATGTTGAACTGTAAGTAGTTTTTATAATTTTAGGAATAGTTCTGAAGCTATTGCCTGATATTGAGCCTATTGGTGTGCCGTCATCGGTATGCCCTTCTATTGCTTTTCCTACCGATGTTAAACTTTTTCCGCTAAAAATACCGGGATTTTGTTCAAGAATTGAATACATCCACATTTTATTAAATTCAGATAAATTTTTCTTAAACTTAGCCGAAATAGGAACTAATTTTGGCTTACCTGTAGTGCCACTAGATGTATTATACATAACTGGTTTTCCCGGAAATAGAACGTCGTTGTTCCCTTGTGCTAGTAGTTCAAGATATTTATCAAAATCATCATAATTTCTAATGGGTACATTTTTTTTAAAATCGCTATAATTCTTAATTTCAGCAAAATTATGGTCTTTACCAAAAACAGTATTTTTATTTTCATTAATTAGAGCTGCTAAAAAATCATTCTGCGATTTCTCAGGGTCTAATGTTGATTGTTTAATTTTATTTAGTGCTTTTTTGCCAACAAGTTTAATCATATTGTTAACAATCCATTCTTTTGAAAACATATTTTCTTAGATTTGTATTTTATTCTTTATTAAGAACAATATTTTGTTTTATTTTATATTAAAATATTTACAAATATATATATTAAAAAAAAAATACCTTATAAATTTGCGGTTTTCTTTGCTTATTTAAAATGTAAACAATAGTTATTTTGGCTGTATGGAATATATTGATGATGTAGATGCAATAATTTTTGATTTAGATGGCACTATCTATAATAAGAAGTTCTTAAAATTTTATTTTAGTTTAGCTTTCATCAACAAACTGCCACTAATGCTGTCATACCTAAAACTTAGAAAAAAATATTACGGGGTTGATTATGGCACTAACAAAAAATTTCGGGAAATAATAATAACGGAATTAGCAATAAAATTGTCAATATCTACAAAAAAAAGTGAAGAATTCATAGACTTATTTATGAATAAATTTGTGTCTATTTTAAAATACAGATATAAGCCAAATAATGATATAATAAATGTTATTGATAAGTATTATAACAAAGGTACTAAAATAGTTTGTTTATCTGATTTTTCAATGGTAAAAGAGAGATTATTAGCCTTAAATATTGATATAAACAAATTTACCCTTATCAAAAGTAGTGAGGATTACGGAGCATTAAAACCTGCAAAAACACCTTTTTTGAAAATTGCAGAAGAATTAAATATATCGCCATCAAAGATAATTGTTATAGGCGACAGAGACGATACTGACGGCGAAGGTGCAAGAAAAAGTAATATGCGATTTATTAAATATCCTGAAAAATTTAATACTTTATATTCTAATATAATTTAAATGAATTTCTAATAATTAACCCGAATTACAAGACTTTAGAAAAAGTAGCAAAAAGTAGCTAACTAAATTTTAATAAACACCATATTGGTGATATTCAGAATTTTACCAATTTAGTTAGATGGA
>CAMZKE010000129.1 GCA_947311115.1 uncultured Bacteroidales bacterium
CTAACTAAATTGGTAAAATTCTGAATATCACCAATATGGTGTTTATTAAAATTTAGTTAGCTATTTTTTGCTACTTTTTCTAAAGTCTTGTAATCCGGGTTAATTATAATTGCGAAACTTCAGTTATTTAATATTGTATTAATATTGTATTAATAAAATTTTTGTAACTTTGCTCCGAATTTAAAAAACTATACAATGAAAAAAATTTACATTTTAACAGCAATATTATTTTCTATATTCGCTGTAAACGCACAAAACATAATTCAAAATGGCGATTTTGAAGCATGGACAGGTGGAGTACCTGATTCATGGACAACTATTGATGCTGGCATTACTGTAACACAAGAATCTGCTACTGTGCATGGTGATACTTATGCCGCAAACTTTGATGTAATAAGTGGAACATCAAATGCTACTGATTTTAGACAAACAGTTAGTGTTATTGCTGGTAAAACATACGATGTTTCTGTATGGATTTATCAAGTTGATGATTTAGCTAAATTAAGATTATTTATTAATAATTATCTTGATTATTCAGATAATACTCTTACTGGACAGTGGCAAGAAATGACATATCAATATGTAGCAACTACAACTGAAGATATTGAAGTAGGTTTTAGATTTTATGACCAAACAGGTTGGGTTGATCATGCACATATTATTGTTGATGATTTTACAATGATAGAAAATATTACAGCTCCTGTAATAGAGAATATTTTACGTACACCAGCTGCTCCAACAACTTCTGATGCTGTTGATGTATCTGCTGATATTACCGATGATGGTACTATTGCTTCTGCTACTTTAACATGGAGTAACGATGGTGGTGCAACTACAAACGATATTAATATGAGTGTTGTTTCAGGTAATAATTACAGCACAGACTCTCAAATACCTGCGCAAGTAGCTGGTACAACTGTTACATATTTTATTACTGCTGTAGATGATAATTCTGAAACAACTGTTTCTGCGGAATATAGTTATTATATTGGCGATTTTTGTAATGGCGATTTTGAAGCATGGACAGGTGGCGTACCTGATTGTTGGTCTACAATAGATGCAGGTGTTACTGTAACTGAAGAAAACACAATTATACACGGTGGAAGTGCAGCTATGCATGTTGATGTTACTGATGGTGCACAAGCAAATACAGATATACGTCAGTATTTTAATGCTGAAGCAGGTGTAACTTACGACGTTTCTGTTTGGGTTTATCAATTAGATACATTATCACAAGCACGTTTATTCTTTAAAGATTGGCAAGATTATTCTAATAAATTATTAATTAATCAATGGCAAGAAATTACTTATCAATATACTGCAACTGCTAATGAGGCTTTTGAAGTTGGTTTAAGATTTTATGATGGTGCAGGTTTTGTTGATCATTCAAATATAATTATTGATGACTTCTTTATTGATATTGCAAGTAATGTAAATAACACAATTGCAAACAACAATATTTCTACCTATCCAAATCCTGCAAACAATATTATTAATTTTGATAATATTGATGGTGTTGATAATATTCAAATAGTTGATATTACAGGTAAAGTAATAGAGAATATTTCTGTTAATGCAAACAAAACAAGTGTTAAAACAAGTTGTTTTAAACCCGGTTTATACATTGCTAATTTAAGAAAAGGAAACAAAGTTATTTCTGTAAGATTTATTAAGAAATAATTTTCTCTCATAATATTTTAAAATGCCATTCATTTATTGAATGGCATTTTTTTTTACAATAATTCTGATTTTATCAATAAATTAATTACCTCATCAATAGTTTTATAACTTGTATTTACTAACAAATCGCAAGATTGAGAATAAAAATCTTTTCTACCATTCATTAATTCTGTAACTCGTTCTTTAGTAAAATTATTCTTTAATAATGGTCTATTTTCCGGTTCTGTTCTTTTCATTATTGCGTCAGTATTGGCATAAAGCCAAATAGATTGGTAATTTTTATCAATAATTTTGCGGCTTTTTTCGCTTAATACAACTCCACCACCAGTTGAAACAATACCTTTACCTGCCATACTACAAAGCATATTTAGTATTTGTTCTTCTGCATCTCTAAAATATTGTTCACCGTGTTTTTCAAAAATATCATTTATACTCATTCCCTCCCTAACACTAATAACAGTATCGGTGCTAAAATGTTTCATGTTTAATTTCTCTGATAGCTTTTCAGCAATAGTTGATTTTCCGCTTCCCATAAAACCAACTAATATTATTTTTTCTTTCGATTTTTGTTCAAAATTAATATCGCTAATACTAATATTTATGTCCTTTCCTATAAATAATTTATATGCAGGTATTGCTTGGTTTAACAGCCATGTTTTACCATCTATAAATTGTATTGATTTTTTCTTAGCTATTTCTTTATATACCGAGTTATTATATATGGCATCAAAAATTATATGATTTGAATTTAACCACTCGTCTTTAATTAGTTTTATACTATTTGGTATGGTGTTTATTATTATATCTATATTTTTAATAATAGATTTGATATTAGATATATTTATAGGCGATAAATTAAATTTGCCGGCTAAATCCGTTGCTTTATTTTCTGTTCGATTTACAATAGTAATATTTGCCCCATTTTGTTTTAACGAATAAGCAACAGCTTTTGCTGCACCACCTGCACCTAAAAGTAAAATATTTTTATTTTCTACATTTGGAAGACTATCAATTATACCGTTATAATCGGTATTATATCCTATTAATTTATTATTTTTTCTAATAATTGTGTTAACACTTCCTATTTGTTTTGCAATATCATCAACTTCATCAATATATTGCATAATATCGGTTTTAAAAGGAGCTGTTACACTCATTCCGGATAACTCTAATTCATTAAAAACCGTAATTGCTTCTTTTGCAGAATCTGCATTTAAACGAAAATAAGTCGCGTCATCGTTATTAATATTAAAGAATGTATTAAATATATTAGGACTTTTACTAAAAGCTATTGGATTTCCTGTTACTGCAAAAATGTTCATTTCTTAATATTTTTGGTAAAATTAATATAATTTACCTTGAAAAGTAGCTCTTTTTTTCATTTCGTTTCTAATTTTATCGGTTATTGCATAATTTTTAACACCATTCCATTTTGGTGCAACAATCATTTCGCGTGGCGATTCGCTTGCAAAACGTTCAACAATTATTCTAGGATTAAGATTTTCGAGAAACTCAATCATTAACTCAATATAAGTTTCTACATCAAATAAATTATAATCTTTTGGGTTTTGCTTATAATCTATTGCCATTGCAGTTCCCTTAATTATTTGTAACTGATGAAGTTTTAGTGTATGTATATTAAGTTTAGAAATTTCTTTAGCATGATGTAAAATATCAGCTCTTGTTTCGTTAGGTAAGCCAATAATTAAGTGTCCACCAATATGTAAATCTGTATTTTTACTTAGTTCAAAAGCTTTTTTAGTTTCTTCAAATGTATGACCTCTATTTATACGTTTTAAAGTACTATTTTTTGTGCTTTCAATACCAATTTCTAACACAATATGGTATTCTTTTGTGTAAGAATTTAATAATTCTATTATATTGCTATTTAAACAATCGGGGCGAGTAGAAACAACCATTCCCACAACTTTTGGGTGCGATAGAGCTTCGTCGTACAGTTGTTTAAGTTTTAAAAGCTCATCGTAAGTATTTGTATAAGCTTGAAAATATGCTAAATATTTTTGAGTTTTATATTTTGGCTCAAAAAATGCAATTCCTTCGTTAAGTTGTTGTGTAACCGATTTTTCAGGCGAACAGTAAAAAGGGTTAAATGTTTTATTATCGCAATAAGTACAACCACCACGGGCTTTGCTGCCATCTCTGTTCGGACAAGTAAAGCCGGCATCAATAGAAATTTTTTGTACACGTTCGGCAAATACCGATTTTATATACTTACTGTATGATTTGAACGGTTCTTGCATTTATTATTATTTAAAATAAAAGCCACTTGTTTGTATTAGTAAACAAGTGGCTTTATACATTTTATTGGAATATATTATTCAGAAACTCGTTCTAACCATTTTATCATGAAGAACATGGTAAACATTGAAATTGCAGTTGCTCCAACAAAAACTGTCCATGTTGCCCAAACAGGAATAGATTCGTAGAAAATAGCTCCTATAAATAACAATTGATTACCAACAGCTGTAGCTCCTAGCCACATTCCCTGCATTAAACCTTGATATTTAGGTGGTGCTACTTTAGAAACAAAAGATATTCCTAATGGGGAAATAAATAACTCAGCTACTGTTAATACAAAATAAGTTAATACTAACAAAAATGGAGATACCTTTAAAGCATCGCCAAGAGGTGTTCCTCCTGAAGCCGGGTTAATATCTGAAAAGTTAGGTAAGCCTAATGAACCAATAGACATAATTACAAATGCTAAAGAGGCAATACCCATACCTATTGCAATCTTTTTTGGGGTTGACGGCTCAATACCTTTTTTGTTTAACCAAGCAAATAACCAAACAACTAAAGGGGTTAAGAAAACAACGAAAAATGGATTCATAGCAGAAAAACTTTCTGCTGATAATTTAAAAGGTCCGAATTGCAAATTGGTATAATCTCGAGCAAACATAGTTAGAGTTAATCCATTTTGATGGAATGAGAACCAAAAGAAAATAACCACTCCGAATACCGCAAATAATGCTAACATTCGTTGTTTAACTTCTTTAACATCCATTTCTATAACACCACTAGCTTTATTGTCTGCAGCTTTTTGTTTTGCACTTTGTGGGTTTGGAAAGTATTTTTTATTCACTACCCAAAAAATAAATGATATAGCCATTGCTAAAATAGCTACCGCAAAAGCATAATGAAATCCTGTAACAAAAACCTCTAAATAATTGCTAACAAAAGAGCCTAAATCGGTAACTGGGGCTTTACTAGCTTCGTTGGCCATTGTTTGAAGCGTTTGCGTTGCTTCCGGAGTAATAACACCATCGGCATAAGCATGACATAAAGCAGGTAAATCCGCATTATAAATAAAATCGTGTTTTTCTAACCACCAATTTCTAACGCCTATTGCTGCAAAAGGAGCAAAAATAGCTCCTACATTTATAAACATATAAAATAAGGAGAACCCTCTATCTCTTAAAGCTTCGTATTTTGGGTTATCATACATTTGACCTACAAGAGCTTGTAGGTTTCCTTTAAATAAACCGTTTCCAAAAGAAATTACAAATAATGCAATCAAGGTTAAAATTAAATAAAAGCTCTTATTTTCTGAGGTAATCTCAGATGGAATTGACATAATAACATATCCTAACGACATTACTATCAATCCAGCCATTATGGTGGTTTTAAATTTGCCTGTTTTGTCTGCAATAATACCTCCTACAAGAGATAATACATATATTAAAGCATAGAAAACAGAATAAATAATACCGGCATCTTTTCCACCTAAGCCAAATTTAGCTTGTAAAAAGAGTACTAAAATTGCCATCATGGTATAAAAACCAAAACGCTCGCCCATGTTTGTCATTGCCGCAGCAATTAACCCTTTAGGATGTCCTTTAAACATAATTATATATTTTTAAGTTATTTTTTATTGAAAGCTTACAAAGATAAAAATCTTTTTTAATTAGAGAATTTTTTTACACTATTTCCCATGGCAAACTCATACTTTATATTTTGTTTATTTGTTTATTCGCTTATTTATTTAACAAATAGTATGAGTCTGCTATGCACTATTTCCATTCATAATTATTATAAAGCAACTTTTAAACATTGCTTTTTTGAGTATAAAATTATAATCTTAATTATTTATTGTTATTTTTGTGAGTTAAAGCTTATTTAACTACAAAATGAAAAAAAGTTTATACCTATTTTTAGTAATTATTATTTTATTTTCTTCGTGTGCCTCTAGAAAGAAAACCTTGTATTTACAAGATACTAATGCTGATACTACACAAGTTTATACAAATATTGATACTACATATCATTTACAAGTTGGTGATATTTTGTACATACGCGTACAAAGTTTAAATAAAGAAATTAATGATGTATTTAATATCGGAAGCAGCACAAATTCGTACAACTTGTATAATAATGAATCATCGTTATATATAAGTAGTTATAGCATAAATGATTCGGGTATGATATCATTACCTGTTTTGGGCGATATTAAACTAGTAGATAAAACCGTATATGGTGCACGTCGTGAGGTTCAAAGAGTGTTAAACGAATATATTAAAGATGGTATTGCAGATGTTAAACTTGTAAGTTACAGATTTTCGGTACTTGGTGAGGTTCGCAAACCCGGAACTTATGTAAACTACTCCGATAAATTAAATATTTTTGAGGCGCTTGCAAAAGCCGGCGATATTAACGAATTTGGTAATAGAAAAAAAATTGTATTAGTTAGGTCAACTCCTAGAGGCAGCGAAACATATAAGTTTAATATTACTAATAACGATATACTTACATCAAACTATTATTATATAAAACCTAACGATATAATTTATATTGAGCCATTAAAATACAAAGCATGGAAACTCAACACTTTAAATGTTACATTATTTTTAACATCGGTTTCAACATTAATTTTAGTGCTTAATTTTATTAAGTAAATTTTATGGAAAATATACAAGATAACAATATACAACAAGAAGATACAATAGATATAAAGAAGTTTATTTTTAAAATTCTTGGTAATTGGTATTGGTTTGCAATATCAGCATTTATAACTTTATCAATAGCATATTTTATTAACAGATATGCCGACCCCATTTACAAAGTTAACGCAAGTATTTTAATTAAAGACAAAAACTCTATGGGTGGAGTTGAAAGCATTATTCAAGAAATTGGATTTATGAGTCGTAGAATGCTTAAGAAAGAGGTTCAAAATGAAATCGCAATTTTGTCGTCATACACAATGGCCAAAAAAACTGTTGAACAATTAAATTTTGGAATATCGTATTTTTCAATAGGTAGAATACGCGAGCCCGAAAAATACAATAACGCACCATTTTATGTTGTTTTAGATACTAATAAAACTAATCTAACAAATTATAAAATTGATGTTAAATATTCTGAAACAAATGTAAAAATACATATAAACAACACTCATAATATTAACAAAACATTAAAATTTGGAGAAAAATTTGAAAGTCCTGACTTTAATTTTACTATATATAAAAACGAATCTTATTCAGACACAACAAACTATTACGATTATTATTTTATAATAAATAACCCACACGATTTAGCAAACTTGTACTCAACCAAATTATCTTTAGAAGCTTCAGATAAAAAAAGTTCGATAATAATGCTTAGTACAACAGGTAAAATAGCACAGAAAGAGGTTGATTATTTAAACAAACTGTTAGATGTATATATTCAATCCGGTTTAGATGAGAAAAACAAAACAGCTATAAATACGGTTAAATTTATTGATAAACAACTGCTTGGAATAGTTGACTCATTACATATTGCTGAGTATAACTTAGAACAGTTTAGATTAAACAACGGTGCAATTATTGATATTAGTGCAGAAGGAAAAGAGATTTATAAAAAATTAGAAGAATACCAACGAGAAAAATATGAGTACGATCAAAAACTTGCATATTATAATTACCTACTTGATTATGTAAAATCTAAAAACAAATTTGATGATGTTATTGCTCCGGCAGTTATGGGAATTAACGATCCGTTGTTAAACCAACTTATTACTGAGCTTAACAAACTATACTCAGAGCGTGGTGTTTTAGCATACAGTTCTACAAAAAACAATCCCGGAGTAGAAATGGTAAATATTAAAATACAAAATGTTAAAAATACATTAATTGAAAATGTGCAAAATATTGTTAACTCTGCCGATATTACAAGAAAAGCTGTTGACGAAAAAATAATGAAAGTTCAGCATGAGATAAACAAATTACCCACTACCGAAAGACAATTATTAAATATTAAGCGTCAGTTTGAGTTAAATAATGAAATATACACATTTTTAATTGAAAAAAGAGCTAATGCAGGTATAGCAATGGCTGCCAATGTCGCTGACGCAAAAATTATTGACCGTGCAATAGTTGCAAACGCAAAACAAATAGGACCAAAAACAAAACTAAATTATATTATTGCTTTAATATTAGGCTTACTTATTCCAACAATAATTATTGTAATTAAAGATTTTTTTAACGATAAAATTATTGAAAGAAAAGATGTAGAATCTCGAACAAATGTACCAATACTTGGTGTTGTTGGCCATAACGATAAGGATAGCGATAAGGTTGTTGCTAAATTTCCAAAATCAGCACTAACCGAAAGTTTTAGAACAATTCGTACAAACTTAGATTTTTTACTTACCGAAAAAGATACAAGTAAAGTTTTAACAATAAACTCAACATTTAGTGGCGAAGGAAAAACCTTTGTATCGTTAAATGTTGCATCAATATTTTCAGCCTTAGGCAAAAAAACAGTACTTGTAGGTTTCGATTTACGTCGTCCAAAAATTCATGAATTAATAGGAGTATCTAAAGATATTGGTGTTAGTTCATATTTAGTTGATAAACATAATTTAGATGAAATAATTCATAAAACCGATATTAAAAGCTTAGATTTTATTGCATCAGGACCTATACCACCAAACCCTGCAGAACTTATAAAATCTAATAAAATGACCGAATTTGTTAAAGAATTAAAAAAACAATACGATTATATAATTTTTGACACTCCACCTATGGCTTTAGTTACTGATGGAATGATTTTAGCTAATTATGCCAATACAAATATTTATGTGGTGCGTCAAAACTATTCGCCAAAAAGTGTTCTTGATTTTATAAATGATGTATATAACGAACGTGAAATCAAAAACCTAAGTATATTAATTAATGATGTAAAAATGCCATCGTATTATGGATACCGTTACGGATATGGATATCGATACGGAGGCTATAAATATGGCAGTTACGGATACAACTATTATGGTGCAGGTTATTACGATGACGAACATAAAAAAGTATCTATACTTTCACGAATTTTTGGCAAAAAATAAATTTTATGAAACGCTATAAATCTAAAATCGATTTATGGATTTCAATACCCCTTTTTGTTGCTTTAGGAGGCTCATTGGTTTTCCTTGTTATTGATAAAGAATGGATAACATTATTAATTAATTTAATAATATCATTATTTATATATAAATTATTTTCATCTACTTATTATATTATTGATGCTAATAAACTTGTAATAAGAAGTAGTTTTATAATTAATATTTCAATAAACATTTCTGAAATAACACAAATAAAAGAAACCAGAAACCCGTTAAGTTCTCCTGCATTATCGCTTGATAGAATTGAAATAAAATATGGTGCTAAATCAGTAATGATATCACCAAAAGAAAAAAATGATTTTATTGAGCATTTACATAAAATAAATCCACAAATTAAAATGATTTATAAAACACATTAAAATGAAAAACCTTGTAATATTAACCGGAGCAGGTATAAGTGCAGAAAGTGGAATAATGACTTTTCGAGATATGGGAGGAATGTGGGAACAATATGACATTATGGAAGTTGCAAGTCCACAAGGCTGGGAAAAAGATAAACAATTGGTGTTAAATTTTTATAACGAACGCCGAAAGCAATTACAAGAAGTAAAACCAAACTTTGGGCATATTGGTTTAGTAGAGCTAGAAAATGAATATAATACGCAAGTAATAACCCAAAATGTTGATGATTTACACGAGCGTGCGGGAAGTAAAAATATTTTACATTTACATGGCGAATTAACAAAAGTACGTAGTACAGTTGACCCTGCATTAATTTATACACTTGAGGGTTGGGAATTAAAACTTGGCGATAAATGTGCAAAAGGCTCACAACTTAGACCACATATTGTATGGTTTGGCGAAGCAGTTCCTGCAATTGAGGAAGCAATTGAAATTGTATCGAAAGCTGATATTTTTGTAGTAATAGGAACTTCTATGGCAGTATATCCGGCGGCAAGTTTAATAAACTATACACCTATAAATTGCAAAAAATATTTAATCGATCCTAATAATGTGGAAGTTGATTCTGATGTTAAAATAATAAAAGAAAAGGCTAGTAAAGGTGTTAAAATCTTACTTTCTAAACTGTTAAAAAGCTGAAATTAATTCTTGAAAAAGTGCAAAAAGAATTACACCAACTAAAACTAATCCAACAAACATAACAATAGGAAGTAAAATTTTTCTAATAAATACAGTTTCCATGATTTAATGTTTTTTATGTTTCAATTAATAGACTTATAAAGATTTACATTAGTTGCTTTGTATTAGAAATATTTATTAATAAATATTTTATTCTGTTATAATTTAACCTGTTATTTTTTTAATATATCTTTATAACAAAAAATGAACCTCCTAGCGAAAGCAGAAGATGTATCATTTTTGAATACAGTTCTTTTACACGTCTCAAGCGATGGGAATTAAACTTAACCCGCATTATTCATACGTTTTTCTTTTTCTTAGACAAGGCGTCGAACCATGCTGCTGTATATGAATACTGCAAATGGTTTGCAACGAAGTATAAG
>CAMZKE010000130.1 GCA_947311115.1 uncultured Bacteroidales bacterium
AAGACCGAACGATGCTGTACGGTTTTTCATTCTTGGTTTATACGCTTCGACTGACGCCGTTCGCTCAACGCTCGTACTTAAGTTTGTATTATATGCTGTTTAAACAAAACAATTATCATAAAAATCATATAAAATCTGCGTCTATTTTTACATAAATATTTGTGTAATTTGTGAATAACATACTTAATATTTGCACTTATTAAAGTTAATTAAAATTAATTGTAAAATCTAAAAGTCCACCAAAAACATAACCTTTATGATTTGCTGGGTCATTTATTCCAAATAATGCTTCGGCATACGGTGTAATACCTATTTCAAAGCTCCTTTTATTATTGGGGTTTTTAAATTCAAAACCAAAATAGCCTCCCACAATAGGTCCCATGGCAAAAAATGATTCTGTTCGTCCTGCACCCTTAGGTTCAGAATTATAATCAGGACCATAATGTAAAGAAACACCAAGTAATGGACCAGCTTTTAAATCAGTTTCGTCTGATATATTTTTCCTATATTTTAAAGTTGCTGTAGGTTCAAACTGTAACATTTCAAATGCAAATCCAAATAATATTGGTCTAAATACAGGTATATCAATATGTGCTACAGATTTTGGAGATACTTTAAATTCCATAAATATTGATATATCTGCGGCAATTCCTCCTTTTGCACCTGCAGGTGATGCTACGCACATTCTTACGTCATCGTATCTTCCACCAGCCCTAAATTTTACTCCAAATTTAGTCTTATTATTAGGGATATCACTCTGAGCAATAGATGTGATAGGTGCAATAAGTAATAATAATAATGCAAATAATGATAATTTGATTGTTATTTTTTTTGTTTTCATAATATTGTTAAATTTAATTTATACGCAAATGTACTAATTATTTATAATTATTCTAAATAACTTTAAATATTTACTGTTAATTTAAGAAATATTATGAATATATAACTAATACTATTAACCTAAATTACTCATATAGCCCAAATTATTCATAGAGATTAACAATTTAGTAATTAAGATTTTATCAACAAGCTACCTAACCCAAGTGGTAAATTTCTCGCATTTTAGAGCGTATTAAATAATTGATATTTAGTTCGCTTTAGGCTATGAGATTAATTTATTCTGTTTGGGTTTAATTCCCCGTCCCTTGCTTGAGACGTATAAAAGAATAGTATTCCAAAACGATACTTCGTCCGCTTGCGGCGAGGAGATTCATTAAAAAAATTCCTTTATAATGATATTCATAAAAACAAACCTAACTTCACAAATAAATGTATTTAAACTACTTTTAGCTATATTTTATGTAAAAAAAGCTAAATCAAATAAATTGGGAATAAAAAATCGTTACATTTGTTGAAAATTTACACAAGATGAGAACTAAAAACATAATTGTAATAGCATTAATGGCACTTATTAATTTAAGTGTTTTCGCACAAGAAAAAAAAGAGTACAAAGTAATGACTATTGCTTTTTACAACCTCGAAAATCTGTTTGATACAATTGTTGACCCTGATACAAACAAGATTCTTCAAGACGATTTTACTGTAAATGGAAAACATAAGTGGAATACCGAAAAATATAATAAAAAGTTAGGAAATATGTCAAAGGTAATTTCACAAATTGGTACCGATGTAGCCGGAGCACCTCCTGTTGTTGTTGGTATTAGTGAGGTTGAAAACGAATTGGTTATAAAAGATTTAATTAATCACAAAAATTTAAAGAAATATAATTATGGTATTGTTCATTACGAATCAAGCGACCGTAGAGGTATTGATGTAGGCTTAATTTACCGTAAAAAATTAGTAAAGATTAAAAATACCACATCAACAAAATTAAGAATTAAAGATAAACCTAATTTTAGAACAAGAGACCAACTAATGGTTGAGGCAGAAATTGATGGTGAAACAATATATTTCATTGTTAATCATTGGCCTTCGCGACGTGGTGGCGAAAAACGTAGTAGTCCGTTACGTGAGGCGGCCGCAGCATTATCACGTAAAATTGCCGATTCAATTTTAACTGTAAACACAGATGCCAGAATTATCATGATGGGTGATTTAAACGACCAACCTACTAACAAAAGCGTTAAAAAAGTATTTAATACTTCCGGCGATGTAAAAAACATTAAAAAAGGGCAATTTTATAATACAATGGAACATTACTACAAAAAAGGAATAGGTACAGGTGCTTGGCGAGATACTTGGAGCCTTTTTGACCAAATAATTATTTCACCATCATTAATCAAAAAAGATAAAACTACATGGAGCTATTATCAGTCGCATATATTTAAAAAAGATTATTTAATTCAGCAATCAGGCAGATTTAAAGGGTACCCTTACCGTACTTATGTTGGCGATAGCTTTAAAGGTGGTTATAGCGACCACTTCCCTGTGTATATTTATTTAATTAAAGAAAAATAATTTACAAACAATACAGGACAAACTCATACTTTATTTTTTGCTTATTTGTTTAACAAATAGATGTTTACGCAAAAACATAAATTTTCTGTATGTTTATTTATGCAGAAATAAAAATATTAAACAAATAAATAATTAAACAATTGTAACTGTCAAATATATAATAATTATTATATTTAATAGAGGAAACAAACGGATAAGCATGTTAATTTATTAGCCAAATAAATCAACACAAATACATTTAGATATTGGTAACGATTTTTTTGCGCGAAATTTATAAATATATTTACCAAAAAATTGACCTGCAAAAAAGCTAAAAACCAAAATTGGATATGTGTATAACGCAAAGCCAATATTAGAGTATATACGTAATATAACCACAAAAGGAATTGGAATATGAATTGATAAAAACCAATTTAGCGAGTAATTTTTTTCAGAAACTCTCCAATATCCAAATGGAATATTAATTACAAAAACAATAATAGAAACAACTAATAAAATCATAAATTAATCAAATATTACACAAAAATATGATATTAATTACTAAAAATATGTTAAAACTTATATATTTGTAACGAAACACATCAAAATAAATATAAAATGGACTACCCTAAAAAAGTATCAATAGGAGATATAACCGTTCGTGACGGTTTTCAACACGAAGAAAAATTTATTCCGACTGCAGCAAAAATATGGTTGTCGGAACAATTAATTTTATCTGGTTTTAAAAAAATAGAAGTAACAAATTTTGGTAATCCAAAAGGAATGCCTCAGTTTAGCGATGCTGATGAGGTAATGAAAGGTATAAGAAACAGTAAGCAAATTAAAGACATTATTAAAGATGTTGAAATTACTGCTGTAACTATTCGTGAACGAGCAATTGAACGAGCAATTGAAGCATATAAAGAAGGTTGGGGTCCAGATCGTATTTTGCTAATGGTTTCTACCAGTGAGGCTCATCATAAAAAAAATTCAGGATTGTCGTTAAACGATTACTGGAAAATGAGTGAAGAGTGGATAAAAAAAGCTAACGATGCAGGCATGAAAGTTAATGGTACAGTTAGCACAATTTGGGGTTGTCCAATAACCGGGCCTACCGAAATGAGTAAAGCTGTAGAGTTTTCTCAACGCTGGTTAGATATAGGAGCTGCTGATGTTGAACATGCCGATCATGATGGTTCTGCATCGCCTGATAGAGTTTATAAATATTTTTCAATGTTAATGGAGGCAATACCAGACCCAAGTAAACATATTGTTCATTTTCACACTACTCGTGGTTGGGGGTTAGCAAATGTTCTAGCTTCATTACAAGCAGGTATGACTCATTTTGAGGCAACTTTAGGTGGAATTGGCGGACAGCCTGCAAACTTTGTTGATGGTGTACCTGTTTCGGGTACAGGCACTTATTATTACAAAGACCCAAGTGCTGTTGGATTAGTTACTATGGAAGATATGGTGGTAATGATGGACGAAATGGGAATTGATACAGGTTTAGATATTGATAAAGTGCTTAAAACAGGAGCAATGGTTGAACGTATTGTTGGTAGAAAACTTCGTTCAGAAACTATTAATATGGGACGTATTCCAAAATCTTTATCAGGAAGATAACATTTTATGTTTCTTTTGTTAAAGATATTAAGAAATAAATAATTTTACTGAATGCGTTTAGTAGTTTTACCCGGCTTATTTATGCGTTTTTCTTTTTCTTAGACAAGGCATCAAACCATGTAGCTGTATATGAATACTGCAAATGGTTTGCAACGAAGTATCAGGAAAAGAAAAATGTATATTAAAAAATATAACCACCCCAATTGGGGTGATTTGGATTTTGTGGTAACAAATTGTTTATAAGCAAGTTATAAGTAGTATTGTTGGATTATATGAATAATGCGGGTTAAATTACATGAATAATGCGGGTTGCGGATGAATACCAATGTTTGTTTAATGATATAAGTTTAATATTTAGTACATTACCCAAATTACGTATAGCCTTTGTTACCAGCTGACCTTATTCGTTTAGATTAGAATACAAATAATTTGAACCGGAAACAACAATGTCTTTTCCTTCCAGTATATCTACATTTTTAACTTCTATATATTTATCATTGCTTTCTCCCGTTTCAACTTTTATTAATTTGTAGTTTCCATTACTATTATCAACAAAAACAAAACTACCGTTTTTATTTGTAATTACTGCAGATTTAGGTAATGCGGTAACTTCTATATTATTAACTAAAATTTTTGCGTTAATATAAGCTCCTGACATTAGTTCGACACTGTTTGCATTTTCTGGTTGAGCATGGACCTTAAATGTTTTTGTTTTTTCGTCTAATAACTGACCAATACTGTATATTTTAGCATACATCGGCTTGCAATTATCACAAGGACGGAATTGCACTTTATCTCCAACCTTAATTACACTTCTGTACTTTGCATAAACACTAAGCATTATATTGTAATTACTTGGGTTTATAAGTTCAAAAAGCACTTCGGTTGGTTCAACATACTGTCCTGTTGTAACAAAAACTTCATCAATATAACCAGAAAAAGGTGCAATTAATTTAATTTCACTACTTATCTTATCAGCCGTTAATTTATAAGGATTTAACCCTATTAGGATTAATTTTTGTTCTAAGGCTTTTTTCTGTGTTTTGGCAATATTGTAGTCTAATTCAACTTGATTAAATTTCTTTTTTGAAACAGCATTCTCGTTATATAATTTTTTTTGACGGTCATACTCTTCTTTTTTAAATTTCAACTCGTTTTTTATTTTAAGATACGATGCTTCCAAATCTATAAAATCGTTATGTTTAAATGTAAGTATGGTTTGACCTTTTTTTACATAAGCACCGTGCTTAACAGATATTTTGTCAATAAACGCAGAGGCAGGCACTGATATTTTTGCCATATTCTGAGGCGACGATTCAACCACTCCAGTACTAAATACCTCTTGCGAAATACTAATTTTCTCTACTTTACCGGTTTTAATATTTGCCACTTTTATCTGTTCTTCGGTAAAAGTTACCGTATTATTGTTACTTACAACATTCTCGTTAGTTGCTTGTGTTTCATTACTGTTAGCCTTTTCGTTTTCACACGAAAACAATAATAACGATGATGCGATAATTATAAATATATACTTCATTTTTAATTTTTTAGTTATAATAATTTAATAAATTAGTTGTTCGATTATACTCTAATACTGCATTTAAATAGTTCTCTTTTATATTCAAGGCATTGTTTAAATGTTGAATGTAATCGATATATTCTATTTCCCCTGCTTTATATAATTTATTTGCTTTTTCGATAATGTTTTCGGCATTCTTTAAACCTATTGTCTCGTAATACTCTATTCTACTTTTTAGTACTGTGTATTTATTTACCAGATTAGCATAATTTTGAATAAAAACATGTTTTGAGTTTTCGTAATTTAAAAGAGATTTTTCGTATTGTATTTTAGCTTTTGATACCTCGTTTTTTTGGGGCAAAAACCATAAAGGAACAGAAATACTCACTTCCCAGCCATGAAAACCAGAAACATTATCAATTTGTTGATTGAAGTATCCGGCACTAATCTCAGGGAAGTATTTCGATTTTTGAACCGAAATATTTTGTTGATAGAAACTATTTTGCATACTTCTATATTTTAGTTTAGGATGACTTTCGAAAGCAACTGTATCAGTAATAAAACCATTTAATTTCATTATATAATTACCATCTACTTTCGGTACAAAAACAGTATCAGACATCATAAATGTATTGAATTCAAACAATAACTTTTCTTTATCTATATTAATATCAGATAATTTCCAACGCAATACATTATATTTTTCAACAATGTAATCTTTATCTAATTCTGAAATATCACCATTTTCATGTCTAAGCTCTGCTATACGAACAGCTTCTTCAAGGAAATTAAGAAAATTGTGATATAAAATATGAGAATTATAGAAATAGGCATATTTATAATATAAATTCGATATTTGAAACTCTAACTCTTTTTTTGTTAAAGAAAGTTTTGTTTTCTCTATTTCAAGGTTGTTTTTGCTTAATTTCTTTTCTGCAACCATTTCAAGAGGGTTCCCAAAATTCTGCCTTAAAGTCATAGAATAATCCATTACCGATGAATTTAATTGCCCATTACTATAATCAAATTCTGTTTTACCAAGATTAAATTTAGATTTATTTTCTTTTTCTGCAATCGATACATCAAAACCTGCATTTTTAACTTGAATATTATTTCTTAACACAATATTTACAGACTGATTTATATCTACCAATAGTGTATCTTGTCCGTATGAGTTGAAGGGAGCAAATGCTATTAAAAACAAAACAACACTGGTAATCTTTTTGTTTATTTTAAGCTCTTTTCTATACATAATAATATAAAATAGAGGTATTACCACCAATGTTAAAATTGCCGCTACAATTATTCCACCTATAACAACAGTAGCTAAGGGGCGTTGCACTTCTGCTCCAGCCTGTGTCGATATAGCCATTGGTATAAAACCGAGTGCAGCCACAAGAGTAGTAAGTGTAACCGGACGCACCATTTCTTTTACTCCTTTTCTTACTCTTTCATATATATCATTTATACCATCGTTTTTAAGTTTATTAAACGCATTAATAAGCACAATTCCATTTAATACGGCTACCCCAAATAAAGCAATAAACCCAACACCTGCCGAAATACTAAAAGGCAAACCTCTTACCCATAGTGCAAAAATACCGCCTATAATCGAAAGCGGAATCGTAGCATATACAATTAAAGCTCGTTTAATTGAATCAAAGGCAAGAAACAAAAGCAGTAATATCATTCCTAATGCAATAGGAACAACAATCATCAAACGATTTGTTGCGTCTTCAAGGTTTTTAAACTGGCCTCCAAATGTAAAGTAATAGCCGGGCGGTAGTTTTACATTAGTTTCTATTTCTTGTCTCATTTCTGTTACCAAGGATTTCACATCTCTATTTCTAACATTAATGCCAATGGTAATTCTGCGTTGAGTATTATCTCGTGCAATTTGCATCGGACCTTCCTTATAATCTATTTCTACAAGTTCGTCAAGGTAAACGGTCATTCCCGAAGGTGTTTTTACAAATAATTTTCGGATACTGCTAATATCAGAACTACATTCTTTGTAAAAACACCTTCGGGAATGACCGTTTACCTTGACGAACTTGTAGAAATAGA
>CAMZKE010000131.1 GCA_947311115.1 uncultured Bacteroidales bacterium
ATAATTATTCTATCTAATCGTAGGAAACTAAAGGATAAGCAGAAACTAAACCTAACAGGTTTTTGAAACCTGTTAGGTTTTATACACAAATCTCAGTGCATCAAGGCAAAATGGAGTCGCCTGTCCGGCGAAAGAGGACAAGTATTGAATATATTTAACCGCAAATTTCACAAATTTACACAAATATTTATATACAAATAGACGCAGATTTTATAAGGTTTTTATGATATTAAAATGATTCTTTGTTTACTTTCTCATCAATGGAGAAAATAAAAGCCTTGCCTACTTGAGGCAATATATAGACTCATTATCTATCAAATTTCTATTAATATTTTTATTAAAATAGAACAAAAATAGTTTAAGTGCGTACAAAATACAACCAAATAAAAAAACACTAAAAACTATATAAAATGAAAAAAACAATATTAGTATTAGAAGATGCTATTTCAGTTAGGAAAATTTTGGAAGTATTTCTAGGAAAGGATTACGAAGTTGTATCACAAGAAAATGGAAAAGACGCTTTAGATTGGCTACAAAGTGGAAATCTTCCAGATCTAATTATTAGCGATGTTCAGATGCCGGTTATGGGAGGGACAGAATTTTTAAAAGAAATTAAATCATCGGGTTATTTCAAAAATATACCGGTTATAATGCTTTCAGGAATAGAAAGTAGCGAGGAGAGAATAAAAATTCTTAAGTTGGGTGCTAAAGATTATATTGTAAAACCATTTAACCCTGAAGAACTTAAAATAAAGGTAGAAATAGCCTTAAGCTAGCCTATATTATTTTACATATAACTAAGTACAAAAAACTAACAACCTAAAACCTAAAATAATGTCAGAAAAACTAATTTATATAGGTTCAGACACCAATTTGGTAAACGAACTATCCGAAAAATTTAATGTGGAATCTTTTGAAAATCCATATTTGGCATCAAAAACCATCAGTAAATCAGGTTATATATACGCAGTTTTGTGTGAAGATAATTTAAAAGGAATAAATGCTTTTGATTTTCACAAAGAGATAAATAATATAATATTTTTTAGAGGAATTCCTTTTCTTATACTGTACAATTCATCTGTAACTAAAGAAATTATTGCAAAAGGTATAAAACAAGAAATTGACGATATTATTGAAAAACCAATAAAAATTGAAGCTTTAGAACGACGACTTGCATATTTAAAAAAATACAAATCTAAAAAAACAGCATACGATTCTTCTGTAATACAACAAGAAAAATTTAAGGTACCGTTTATGAAACGAATGTTCGATATTGTTTTTGCTTCTGTAATATTATTAATGTTATCACCTCTATTTCTGATAGTAACAATATTATTAAAATTAGAATCAAAAGGTCCTGTTTTTTATGCAAGTAAACGAGTAGGAATGGGGTATAAAATATTCGATTTTTATAAGTTTCGTTCTATGTATCAAGATGCAGATAAACGATTAAAAGAATTATCTCATTTAAATCAGTATAGTGACGGAGCAAAAGAAGACGAACAAAAATCGAAAGAACAATTAGATACAAAAATGCCAGAAAGTAATACTATGTTAATTGGTGATGATTCTACAATTTCGGAAAGTGAATTTATATTAAATCAGCGAGATAAAAAAGAAAAGGCTTTTGTTAAAATAAAGAATGACCCACGTATTACAAAAGTGGGTAGGTTTATACGTAAAACTAGTATTGATGAATTGCCGCAATTGGTTAATGTATTAAAAGGTGATATGTCCATCGTTGGAAATCGTCCAATTCCATTATATGAAGCAGAAGTTTTAACATCTGATGCTTATTCTGAAAGATTTTTAGCTCCAGCCGGAATTACCGGTTTATGGCAAGTATCTAAACGTGGTAAGGCCGATATGAGTAACGAAGAACGTAAACAGTTAGATAATACCTATGCCCAAACATATACATTTTGGGGCGATATTAAATTATTATTTAGAACCGTAGGTGCTTTAATGCAAACAGAAGACGTGTAGAAATGAAAATAAAAATTGTTTTATTATCAATATTATTAAATTTATCAATACAATCATACTCACAAAATACTAGTTCAAGTATTCCTGATAGTGTATTGTTTGTGCCAACTTTAGCTGAAGCTATTGATATGGCTATGGAATATTCTCCTTTGCTTAAAAGTGCCGATATTGAAACAGTAATTAAAGAATTTCAGCTTAAATCAAAACGTAAGGAGTGGTTAGATAATATGGGGGTAGAAAGTTTTTATAAATATGGTTCTATTGATAATGTTAATATTCAAAATGTAGGAAGCATAGACCAATTAAGTACTGCAAAAACAACCGATAATCGTTATTCTGTAGGTGTTTATTTAAAGATGTCATTCTTCTCATTTTTAACACAACGAAACAGAAATCAAATTGCACTTCAAGAAATTGAACAAAGTAAAATGCAAAAGCAATTTATTAGGCAAGAAATAAGAAAAGCTGTAATTAAACAGTATAGCGAATACTTATTTAATAAAGAATTGATTTCTATAAAAAACAAAGCATTTCAATCTAATCAAGTACAATTAAAAAAGGCAAATAATGATTATGAAAACGGCAATTTAACAGTATATGAAATAACAAAGGTTATGGAAGCTTTAACAAAATCAGAAACAGAATATTTAATGGCAAGGTCAGATTTTAAAGTGTCTTACTTATTATTATTAGAACTAATAGGAATAAACAGACAAGGTGAACCAATTAAAACCGATGAATAAAAATAGCACTTTATGAATATTATACAACTAATAAGATTAATACTTAAAAACATAAAATTGGTGCTAGTTGTACCAATTATATTGTCTGTATTGGTTGCATATTTAACACGCAATACACCAAAAAAATATTCATCAAAAACTATTATTTATACAGGAATAGGAACCGGTTATACAATTCAATCAGTTAATAATTCCAAGTTCGATTTTATGAAAAATAAAACTGCATTCGATAATCTTATTAATATTATTGAATCAAGAAAGACTTTTGAAGAGGTTGGAATAAGGTTGTTAGCCGAACCCTTGGCATTGCCTAAACCATACCCTACATATATATCGAAAGCTCATTATAATGAATTGCAAAATACTTTCCCTGATTCTTTAAAAAAACTTTTAGTTGTAAAAGGAGATTATGAGAAAACTTATGAAAACTTGATGGAAAATGCTAATTCAAGTGAGTTTAACTATATGTATAAACTTATAAATAACGACCATCCTTATTATAGCGTAAAAGCAATTTCATCAATTTCTGTAATGAGAATATCAAATAGCGATTTGGTAGAAATAAAATATTCTGCTGACGATGCAGGAGTTTGTCAGCAAACTTTAGAATTACTAAACGAAGTATTTGTGAAAAATTATAAAGCAATAAAAGAAGGGGAAACAAATAATGTGGTTGCGTACTTTGAACATCAACTCTTGCTTGCAAAAAACAAGTTAAATGATGTTGAAAAACACCTGTTAAATTTTAACGAAAGTAATAATATTATTAATTACTATGAGCAAACAAAACATATCTCAAAATATAGAGAAGATATTGATTTACTTTATCAACAAGAAATGATGCAAGCTGCCGCAGCAAAAGCATCAATAGTAAAGATTGAAGATCAATTAAATAGAAGAAATAAAACATTATTAAAAAGTGCATCGGTAATAAATAAGCGAGAAAGATTATCTAAATTAACATCAAGGATAACTATTTTAGAAGTTAAAGATGATGGCGAATCTGAAAAAGATGATGAATTATTATCACTATATGCCGAAGCTGATAAAATTAAATCGGAATTAAATTCCACTCTTGATGAGGTTGGTGTTGTAGAAAATACTACTGCCGGGTTATCTCAAAAAGAATTAATGAATAAATGGTTAGAGCAAATAATTTTTTACGAAGAAAGTAGTGCAAGATTAAGAATCTATAAAGATAAAATAGCTGATTTAGAAAATGTGTATAAAAAATATGCTCCTTTAGGTGCAACAATGATGCGTATTGAAAGGCAAATATCAGTAGCCGAAAAAGAATATTTGTCAATACTTAAGGGATTGAACGATAGTAAAATAATGCAGCGTAATATTCAAATGTCAACAAATTTAAATATTATGGACAAGCCTTTTTTTCCTGTTATTCCCGAACCATCAAAAAGGAAATTATTAATTGTTGCCGCAGGTTTTGTGGGGTTTGTTTTGATGGTTTTTATAATAATTGTTTTAGAGTATTTCGATTCATCAATAAAAACACATACTCATTTAGAGGAGCTTTCCGGATTACCTACCGCCGGAGCTTTTCCTAATTTATACAATAGCGATAAAAAAATTGATTTTGAATATGTTGTTGAAAGAACAGGAAATGAAATTGCCCAAAAAGTTAGGATGAAAGCATTTGGGTTAGATGGTAAAGCGGTAAGTAAACCATATATTGTTGCATTGTTTAGCACTTCTCATGGCGATGGAAAAACAACTATCGGAAAGTTTTTACACGATATGTATAGAAAAGACGGTTTTAAAGTGTCATACTTTAATTATTTAATAAATAATAAGCCTAGCGATAATGATGAAAATCTTGGAGTAAATTATTATAATTTTGAAGATTTATTTAATAATGAGTTTGATGTAAAAACTTTCTTTAAAAATTTAATTGATGATGATTATTTTGATATGGATTTTGTTTTCCTTGAAATACCATCAATTTTGCATTACCCAACACCTACAAGAATGCTTAGAAGTATAAATTTCGCATTGTTTGTTGCACGGGCAAATAGAGCTTGGTCTATTGCAGAAACTAATGTTTTAGAAGGCTTTAAAGAAACAATTTTAGATAGTACAGAAACAGAATCAATAGCAAACGGAGTAAAAGTTGATGTACTTGAAACAATTATTGGTGAAATTCCTAAAAAACGTAGCTATATAAGGCGTATGGTTAAACGTATAATAAAATTCCAAATTTCATCTCAAAAGAAATTTAAGTAGTGATAAAAAAGATTAAACATATTGTACTCAACCAAGATTTTCTTTCTTTATTAGGGAATCTAGTGTATGCAGTATTAGGTTTTGTAAGCTTCTTAATTCTTACACGCAGTTTCCCAAAAGATATTTTTGGAGAATGGGTGCTTTTTATTACAGCGGCAAATTTTGTTGAAATGTTTAGATTTGGAATAACACGAACAGCAATTGTGCGTTTTTTATCAGGAGCAAACCAAATAGAAAAAGAGAAGCTAATAGGCTCAAATTGGTTAATAGGTATTATAATTACTGTATTTCTTGTAATAGTAATATTTGTTGTTAATTTATTTTTTAGTGATAATATAAAATCATCAGGTTTTAGTTTGTTTTTTTTATGGTACCCATTATATGCAATTGTAAATTTGCCTTTTAATAATGCATTAACCGTTTTACAAGCTAAGCTACAATTTGGAAAAATATTAAAACTCAGAACATTAAATATTTTATTGTTTGATATGTTTTTGTTGGTTAACTTATTTTATTTAAAACTTAATCTAACAAGCGTTTTAATTGTATTTTTAATTTTAACTGCATTTACATCAGTTATTAGTTTAATAAATAGATGGGACGGTATTTATTTGTTGAAAAAAACTGATAAACATACAATAAAGAAAATATTAGATTTCGGAAAATTTACTACAGGCACTCTAATTGGTAGTAATTTACTTAAAAGTGCTGATACATTTATAATCGGAATGAGCCCTTTTTTAGGTACAGCAGGAGTTGCACTTTACAGTGTGCCATTAAAATTAACAGAAGTAATGGAAATTCCACTTCGTAGTTTTGCAGCAACAGCTTTTCCAAAAATGAGCAAAGCAAGTATTAATAATAATCTTGAAAAAGTTAAATCGTTATTTTATAAATATGCAGGTTCATTAACTTTATTGTTTATACCATTTTCTATATTCAATTTTATATTTGCCGAATTTTTTGTTACACTTTTAGGGGGAGCAGAATATATAGAAACGGCAAATATTTATCGTGTTTTTTGTCTTTATGGATTAATACTTCCTTTAGATAGATTCACAGGTGTAGGCTTAGATGCTATAAACAAACCAAAGCAAAACTTTTATAAAGTAATATTTATGGTTATAGCTAATATTGTTGGCGATTTAATAGCAGTTTTCGTATTTCAAAGTGTATTTTATGTTGCATTAATCACAATATTAATGACATTTGTTGGTATTGTTGTTGGTTATTATTACTTTAACAAAGAAGTTAAATTAAGTATTCTTAAAATATTCACACAAGGGCTTAATTTTTTAAAGAATATTAAATCAAATTTAGCATAAGGTAGTTGAAAAAAGATAATCCATATATTAATAAAGATTTTTTAAACTCTTATTGGGGTATTGCCTTTGTTTTTTTTATGACTTTTATTGCTGCAACAGCTATATATAAAGTCGGAATTGTTGCTGCAATAGGATTTATAGGCTTACCTTTTATTGCTATTTTTCTTAACAAAGTATTTTTAAAACCCGAAGTTGGTATTACAACAATTCTTGCTTTAGGTTTTTTGGCAATAGGTATTTTAAGATATTTACCGGGACAAATTCCTTTGGGCTTAAGTATTGATGCCTTTTTATTTTTAACATATATTGCTTTGTTTTTTAAATCGACAACCGGAAAAGTGCCTTGGTACAAAGCAAGAAGTACACTTACATTGCTTGCTGCTATTTGGTTTATGTATTCTTTATTTGAACTTATTAATCCTGAAGCAAGAAGTAAAGTTGCTTGGTTTTACGCAATGCGTGGCGTATCTATGTATCAACTATTATTAATACCATTAGTTTTTATTTTATATGATAATGTTAAAAGTCTTCAGTTTTTCTTCTTTATTTGGGGGTTTTTTTCAATTTTAGGGAGTTTAAAAGGTGGTATGCAACTTGTTATGGGACCTGATTTTGCAGAGCAAGCATGGTTAGATGCCGGTAATGCAGGAACACATATCCTTTTCGGAAAATTACGTGTTTTTTCATTTTATAGCGATGCGGGGCAGTTTGGTGCTGCACAAGGGCACGCTGGCCTAGTATTTGGTATTTTATACCTATCATGTAAAGAAAAAAAAAGAAAGATATTTTACTTAATTGTTTCGTTATTAGGTTTATGGGGTATGCTTATCTCCGGAACAAGAGGTGCTATTGCCGTGCCTGGAGCAGGCTTTTTTATTTATTTTATTTTAAAGAAAAATTTTAAGTTAACAACAGCAGGTTTTGTTGGAATGGTATTAGTTTATGTGTTTTTTAGATATACAATGTTATTAAATGGAAATGCACAAATTAGGCGAATGCGGACAGGTTTCGACCCAAATAATCCATCGTTACAAGTTAGAAAAGCGAATCAAGCCATATTAAAAGGCTATTTAGCATCACGTCCTTTTGGTGGAGGCTTAGGTTCAGCCGGTAGTTGGGGCTTACGTTTTACTCCAAATGGTTTTCTTGCAAACATTCCAACCGATAGTTGGTTTGTTGCCATTTGGGCAGAAAATGGAATTGTTGGACTTTATTTACATTTAGGAATATTGTTTTATATACTTGGATATGGTTCTTATATAGTAATGTTTAGACTTAAAAACCCAATAATGATTAGCCGTATTCAAGCACTTGTTGCAGGTCATGCAGGTATAATGGCTGTATCGTATGGTAATGGTGTTCTTGGGCAATTACCTACAAGTGTTGTACTATATACAAGTATGGCATATATTTTTATGGCAGAAAAATTAGAAAAGGAGTTAGACGAAATAGAAAAAAAACAAGAGGATCCAAAAGAATTAACTGAAAAAGTTATTGTAAAAAAACTAAATTATTAAGCAATTTTTAAAACATTTTTTAATTTTTTTAGTATAAGACTTTACTCAATTTGTTTTGAGAAAAAAAACAACAAAAACAAACTAAAATTATTATAATGGAAAAAGAACCTAATTACCCGTTAGTTTCATTTATATCAGTCAACTATAATCAATCTGAAGTTACCTTCGACTTTTTAGAGTCGTTAAAACACTTATCATATCCTAATTATGAAATTATTATTATTGATAATGCATCGCCAGCAGACACTCCTCATAAAATAAAAGAAAAATACCCCGATGTAAACTTAATTATTTTGGAAAAAAATATCGGTTTTGCCGGAGGTAACAATGTTGGAATTATTAACTCAAAAGGAAAATACTTGCTTTTTATAAATAACGATACAGAGGTAGAACCTAATTTTTTAGAACCTTTAGTAAATGCTTTTGAAAAAGATGATAAACTTGGAATGGCATCGCCCAAAATTATTTTTCATCATAGTAAAAAAGAAAAAATAATGCAATATGCAGGTGGCACAGAAATAGATTATAAAAAAGGTGCAGGTAGTTTTTATGGTTATGGAGAGGTTGATAATGGACAGTATAAAACTTCTTATACCGGTCTTATTCATGGTGCAGCTGTTATGGTTCCTCGAAAATTAATGACAACTGTTGGGGTTTGGCCTGATATTTATTTCTTGTATTACGAAGAAATTGATTGGAGCGAGCATTTTAAACGTAAGGGATATAAACTTAAATTTGTTGCAGAATCTATAATTTATCATAAAGAATCTATTTCAATTGGAAAAGCAACACCTATTCGTATTTATTATATGAATAGAAATCGCCAGCTGTTTATTAGAAGAAATGCTTCAACATCAAATAAACTTACAGCATTACTACTATTTTATTTTGCAAGCATTCCAAAATCTACAATATACTTTCTGTTTAAGGGTAAATTTAATTTATTAACAGCTTTATGGAAGGGCGTTTTTTGGAATATGTTTCATTTTTCAAACTTAAAACAAAATCCAATATTAATTGAAAAAGATGGGGAAACTAAGATTAAAAACTCAACTTATAAATACAACTAAACTATGAAAGAATTAATAAAAAGAGAATTTAATAAATTTATTAAAGATAAAGGACTAACCGAAGGTGGCTATGCAAAATTTCTTTTCATGTTTCATTTAATAGCACTAGTTTGGACACTTATGTTAACTCGTTTTTATTTACGTAAAGTAAATAAATTAGGAAAAATAGTTATAGCTAAAGGAAAGCCGGCTGTACAAAACAAAGGAACTATTAAATTAGGAACCGTAGTAAGCATTTGGTCAAATATAAACAGAAGTCGCTTAACAACTCATAGAGGTGGCAAATTAATAATAGGTAATAATGTATTTATTAATGGTGCAATAATATCGGCAACAACAAAAGTAACTATCGGTAATAACTGCAAATTTGGACCTTTTTCAATGATAATTGATAGCGATTTTCATAATGTAAAAGACCATAATAAAGATGGTGAAAGTGGCGAAATTATTATTGAAGACGATGTTTGGATTGGTGCAAAAGCAACTATACTTAAGGGCGTAACTATAGGTAAAGGAGCCGTAATAGCCGTAGGTTCGGTTGTTACTAAAAGTGTACCGGCAAACGCAATTGCTGCCGGAGTTCCTGCTAAAGTAATTAAAGAGGAAAAATAATATGGAAAATCTGAAATTCATAATAAATTTTTTAGAGATATTGGTTTTTACCTATTTAGGTATAACCGTTATTTACCTTTTGTTTTTCGCATTGGTTGGATTTATCCCAAATGTTAATTCACTAAAAAACTCAAACAAAACTAGAAAAATAGCAGTACTAATTCCCGGATATAAAGAGGATATGGTAATTATTGATGTTGCTATAAAGGCTCTTCAGCAAAAATATCCTGATGATAAATTCGATGTAGTTATAATTGCCGATTCTTTTGCTCAGGAAACTCTAAATAAATTAAAACAAATGCCTTTAAAGTTGGTTGAAGTTAGTTTTGAAGTAAGTACAAAAGCAAAAGCCTTAAATCGTGCAATGAAAGTTATAGGCGATAATTACGATATAGCATTAGTTTTAGATGCTGATAATATTATGGAAAAAAAATTCTTGGCAAAAATAAATGCTTCTTTTAATAATGGCTATTCTATAATACAAGGACATAGAGTTGCAAAAAACGAAAATAATTCTTTTGCCATTTTAGATGCAGTGAGCGAAGAAATAAATAATTATATTTTTAGAAAAGCACATAGAAGCCTTGGGTTATCTGCTGCTTTAATAGGTTCCGGTATGGCATTCGAATACAAACTTTTTAAAGATATAATGAGAGATATCGATGCTGTTGGGGGCTTTGATAAACAATTAGAAATGTATTTGTTAAAAAATAATTATACAATCGAATATCTTGAAAATGCAATAGTTGAAGACGAAAAAGTACAGAAATCAGAAGTATTTGCAAACCAAAGACGAAGGTGGTTGTCCGCACAATTTATTTATTTTGGACAAAATATAGGTAGTGCATTAATACATTTGTTTACAAAAGGAAATGTCGATTATTTCGATAAAGTAATACAAATGGGGCAATTACCAAGAATAATTTTATTAGGGTTAATAGGTTTAATAACCGGCTTTTATGGGTTTGTAACCCTATTGTTACCTGTGCAATATTATATTTTTTATTTCTCATTTTTTCAATGGGTATTAATGTTAGCATTAATAACACTTGCACTTTTACTATCTGTACCAATAAAGTTTTACAATAAAGCAACTTTAAATGCTCTCTTAACCTTGCCTAAAGGTTTTATTTTAATGTTTATATCAATGTTAAAATTTAAAGGGGCAAACAAAAAATTTATCCATACTCAACACGGACAAACCGACTAAAAACTAACTATTATGAAATTTCTAATATCATTACAAAAAAATATTAATGAAGCTATTGATTCTAATGAATTAAAACAATATAGACTTGTTGACGATAATTCTGCTGTAGATAATTCTTGCGAAATTTTTGAAAACGATAAAGCTAAAATTTATTTTTTCGGAAAAATATATAACTATAATAAACTAAAGGAAGCTTATACAGATGTTATTGACACACCAAGTTTAATTGTAAAGATTTATCAAAAACTTTATTACGCCGGTTTCAAATTATTAGATGGCGAGTTTACATTTTTTATTAAAGATAAAGAAAACAACAAATTTCTTGTTTATAGAGATAGGCACGGAGCAGGGAGCCAGGTGTATTTTACAAATGACACCGTTGCATATAATCAGAAAATGTTAACTAAATTTAATAATGTAAGTTTAGAACCAAATTTTAATAATATAGCTTTATTCCTAAAGCACGGATATATACCTGCACCTGATACAGCACTTAAAAACGTATGGAAACTTCCCGGAGGAAATGTATTAGAATTTAAAAATAATTCGTTTGAATATACTGAGCTTTATGGATTTAACGATTTTGGTTTAGAAAAAGATAAAATTACTATATCTGAAACCGAAGCAACCCAAGAGTTTGAACGCTTACATAAAGAAGCTCTTAAATCGAGGGTTGAAAACTCAAGTTCAGTTCAGTTATTACTTAGCGGAGGTTATGATTCCGGAGGAAATATTGCCGGTTTAAGAGATGTATATAGCGGAAAAGCTATTTCCTATTCTATTGGTTTTAAAGATAATCCTTGGTCGGAGTTGCCTTTAGCAAAACTAATGTCAAAAGTTTATGATACAAGTCATTACGAGTATGAAATTGATGGAAGCGAAATAGAAAACTTACCTGAAATAATAAACAATTTTGGAGACCCGTTTAACGAAAGCGGAATGATGGTTAATTATACTGCAATGCGTTTGGTTAATGAAAAAAATGAAGATGGAATAATTTTAGGTGGCGATGGCAACGACCAGCATTTTGGAACAGCTGGAAGAGAATTGGCATTACATTATAAATACAAAAAAAATGGAATGCAAATAGCACAGAAGTTTGTTGATTCATTTGCCGAAATGCCAATATTTAATAAAGATAATAAATTTTTCAAAATTAGATTTCATAACGAAAAAGTTTTAAATATCTTAAAAAATGATAGTTTTGGTTTTCGTGAAAGTCAAATATCAAAAATGTTAAATACTCATATTGACATTTCTAATCCAAGTTATATAAATGCATTACCTAATAAATTTAACAGTTTTAACGACTTATATAATATACACAATTATTTTGGCGATATAAAACAAGTAATTAACGAAGTTATACTTTTTAAAGCATCGAAGTTGGCGGTTATGTATAATAATAATTTAACATTTCCGTATATGAGTACGGAGCTGTATAATTTCTTAAAAACATTGCCTCGCGAAGTAAAACTTAAAGGAAGTATTGATGATTGTGCTTCAGGAAAAGGTAAATCGAAGTTTCTTCATAAAAATTATTTATACCCAAAGCTTCCAAAAGAAATAACCGAACGCAAAAAACAAGGTGGTTTTGCTCCTTTGCCAATATTCTTTAAAGATACTACTCGTTTTAATAGAATTGTCGATATTATTTTAAACTCATCGTTAACTAAAAAATATTTAAACAGAGCTTTTGTTGAAGATTTATTAAATAATTATCGCTTACACAAAGATAATGCAGGTTATTGGTTTTGGTATAAGCAAGTGCAAGCATTTCAAATATTTAACTTAATAACTATAGTAGTGTGGTGGGAATCTGTAATAGAAAAAAAAGATATTAAAACTTTATCAGATTTATAAAATAACCAAAAAACAACAAAACAACAAAACAACAAAATTATGAGGATTGCAATAGAAGGACAGCGTTTATATAGAGAAAAAAAGCACGGAATGGATTTCGTTGCGTTAGAATTAATCAAAAATTTAATGGAAATTGACAAGGAAAACGAATATTTTATATTTGTTGCTCCTGATGTAGATAAATGTTTGCACAATACCGATAATTTTAAAATAATTGAGTTAGATGGTGGCTCGTACCCAAAATGGGAACAGGTAGCATTGCCAAAAGCTGTAAAAGAATATAATTGCGATATTTTGCAATGTACAAGTAATACAGCTCCCATAAAATGCTCTGTACCATTAATTGTTATTCTTCACGATATTATTTATATGGAAAGTATTGCTCTTTTCAGAAAAGGATACTCATTATATCAAAAGTTTGGAAATATGTACCGTAGGTTTGTTGTGCCACGTGTGTTAAAAAAAGCATCTAAAATTATTACGGTTTCAAATTTTGAAAGAGGAAGAATAAAAGATTTTTTTGGTTTAACAGATGATAAAATAGTATCTATATATAATGGTGTTGGTACTCATTTTAAAGTTATTAATGATGTAAAGCAATTAAGTGAAATAAGAAAAAAATACGCATTACCCGAAAAATATTTCTTCTTTTTAGGAAATACCGATCCTAAAAAAAACACAAAAGGGGTATTGAAAGCATATTCCGATTTTGTAAAACAAAAAGGAAATGAAATAAAGCTGTTAATGTTAGATTATGAAGAAGTTGAACTAATGAAACTTTTAAAAGATATTAATGCAGAATATATTAGAAAAGACATTTATTTGGCAGGTTATGTAAATAATAGCGATTTACCGGCTATTTATAATATGGCAGAACTGTTTTTATACCCATCAATGCGTGAAAGTTTTGGAATTCCAATGCTTGAAGCAATGGCTTGTGGTACAGCTGTAATTACTTCAAATACATCGTCAATGCCTGAAGTTGCTGTTGATGCTGCAAAAATTATAAACCCATCAAAACCTCATGAAATAACAAATGCTATTATCGAATTATTAGATAATGAAAATTTACGTAACTCTTTTATACAAAAAGGAGTAAAAAGAGCAAACGGTTTTTCGTGGAAAGCTATGGCAATACAAAATTTAGAACTTTATAAGGAAGTTGCTAATAAAGCTACTGTTGAAGAAAAATACGGAGTGCAAATGATGTTTATCTAAAAATTACTCGAAAATATATACACAAACTAAAACAACTAAAAATGGAAACTTTAAAAAAAATTAATTGGTTAGAAATTTATTCGGTAGATAATAAAATTATTGATGACGAGCATAAAGAGTTAATAGAAATCTACAACAGTTTGGTTACTGCAGTACAAAACAACGAAAGTAACGAACGATTATCTAAAATAATTCTTAACTTAACCTCCTGCAGTTTATTACATTTTAAAATGGAGGACGAATATATGCAGAAATTGTACAGTACAGCACTATTCGCATTTAAAAAAACACATAAAAATTTTATTTATAAAATTTCAATGATAAATGTTGAGTTGTCAATGGGGTATTCTGTTAACATGACAGAAATATGCTCATATTTAAAGAAATGGTTAGAATCTCATTTAGTAACCGAAAGTGCATATTACCATAGGTCAAGAATGTTTGAGACTAAAATTATTCAAAGCGAAGCTGTAGCAATATAAACAATAAACCAATGATAAAAAACAGAGATATAGTAATAGTTGGTTTGCAACCATGTGATATAGAAATTGGCAGTAATTGTAAAAATATTGCAACCGAGTTTGCAAAACATAATAGGGTATTATATGTTAATGCTCCATTAGATAGATTTACTGCTATTAAGCAAAAAAACAAGCCGGCTATTCAAAAACGAATAAAAATAATAAAAGGCAAATTGCCCGAAATAGAGAAACTTGCTGATAATTTTTGGAATTTATTTCCTCGTTGTAAAATAGAATCGATAAGTAGATTAAAGAATAATTTTTTATTCGATATTTTAAACAAACGAAACAATAAATTATTTGCTAAAGAAATAATAAAAGCAATAACTAAACTTGGATTTAAAGACATTATTCTTTTTAACGATAGCGATATGCTTCGTAGCTTTTATTTAAAAGAGCTTTTAAATCCTGACGTTTACATATATTATACACGCGATAATTTGGTGTCGATGGATTTTTGGAAAGTACAAGGAAAACGAATCGAAGCCTTACATATGAAAAAAGCCGATTTTGTTGTAGCAAATTCCACTTATTTAGCAAAATTAGCGTCAAAATTTAATCAAAAATCGTATTATGTTGGGCAAGGTTGCGATGTAAGTGCGTTTAATCCTGATAAAGTTAATAATATCCCTAAAGATATTAAAAACATTAACCCTCCAATAATTGGGTATATTGGGGCATTGCTAACCGTTAGGTTAGATATAAATATTATTATTCATATTGCAAAATCGCACAACAATTGGAGTATTGTTTTAGTAGGTCCTGAAGACGATGAATTTAAAAATAGCGAATTACATAAGTTAGATAATGTATATTTTTTAGGCAATAAAGATGGTTCGGAGTTACCTGCATATTTAAACAAATTTGATGTGGCAATAAATCCGCAGGTGTTAAACGACTTAACAATAGGGAATTACCCGCGTAAAATTGATGAATATTTAGCAATGGGAAAAATTACAATAGCTACTAAAACAGAAGCAATGAGTGTTTTTGCAAAGCATACATATTTAGCCGAAAATAAAGAAGAGTACGTAACATTAATAGAAAAAGCTTTAAAAGAAAACACAAAGGAAAAAGAACTGGCTCGTATAAACTTTGCAAAAGAGCATACTTGGGAAAACAATGTAAAAGAAATTTATAATAGAATTATAGAATTTGAAGAAACTAATTAAATATTACAAGTGAAAATTTATCAAAAAAATATGGAGGAAAACTCGTTAGTATCAATACTATCGCATTTTTTCTTGTTGTATATTGTATATTTAATTCCTTTACATGAAGGCATACACATAATCAATAGTTATATTTTTTTATCTCTAATGGTAATTATTCTATCATTTAGAGTCTTTCTTATTTACACAAAACAAAAAAGTAGTTATAACTTATTAGCCGAATTATCATTATATTTAACAGGTATATGGTGGTCAACAGCATTAATGTTTGAATTTTATTACGGTAAAAGTTTCGATATAGTACATACTGTTTTATTATTTATTATTGTTGGAATTACTGCCGGCGGTGCTTTATCAATGTTTAAACGTAAACGGATAGTACTTATTTATATAAGTATTTTAATGATTCCCGCAATAATAAGCATGCACTTTTTTGGTAAAGAAATGAGTAATTTATTAAGTGGGGCATTAGTATTATTTATTGGTTTTAACCTTGTATATTCAACTAAACAAAATAAAATATGGATAAACTTACAAAAGAATAAAGCTCTAATTAGTAAAAACTCAGAAAAATTAAAAAATATAAATATAGAACTTAATAAAGCATTAAAAATAGCTGAGGAAGCAGGTAAATCAAAATCGGAGTTTTTGGCTAATATGAGTCATGAGATTCGTACACCAATGAACGGAATAATTGGAGCTGCCGATATTTTAAAAGGAATGGATTTGGGAAAAGATGAATATAAAATGGTAGAAATTATTCATAAATCAGGAAATTCTCTCCTTACTATTATTAATGATATTCTCGATTTCTCAAAAATAGAAGCAGGGAAAATGGAGATTGAATATGCTCCTTTTAATTTGTTAAAATCTATTGAAGCTGTTGTTGATATGCTAAAACACAACGCATCGAAAAAAAATTTAGAATTTATATATTACATAGATTCAAAAATAAAACATAATGTTTTAGGCGATGAAACTAGAATAAATCAAGTTCTTATAAATTTATTAGGCAACGCTATAAAGTTTACTGAGAAAGGACAAGTATTTTTAAAAATTGAGTTAATAAATGAATTGGAAAAATACTATAGTTTAAAATTCTCGATAGAGGATACAGGTATAGGAATACCAAACGAAAAACAGACTGAAATTTTTGAGTCATTTACGCAAGCAAATGGTTCAACTACACGTAAATTTGGAGGCACCGGTTTGGGTACAAGTATATCTAAAATGTTAGTAAATCTTATGGGTGGTGAAATAGGTGTAATTAGTCCAAATACAAACAGTAATTATGGGCAAGGTAGTATATTTTATTTCACTTTAAAACTTAAAAAAGATAAATTAACACCTAAAACAATTATTGTAAATAATGAAATAAAAGGTAAAAAAGCTTTAATTATTGATGATAATGAGACTAATTGTTTTGTATTGAGTAAAATGCTAAATAAATGGGAAATAAAGACAATAGAAACCTATAGTGGTAAAAAAGCTCTTAACATTTTGCAAAATAATAATATTTTCGATTTAATATTTATTGATTATAATATGCCCGATAAAAATGGCTTTGATGTAATTAAAATGATTAAAAATAAGTTAATAACTGATTCAAAAAAAATAATGATTTCGTCAAACTCAACCGATTTAACAAAAGCAGAAGCAAAAAAACACGGATTTGATTTATTACTTTATAAGCCAATTAAACAATCAGAGTTGTATAATGCTATTCTCAATTTATATTCTAAAAATATAGTAATTAACGAAAAAATAAACCAAACACCTAAATATAGTTTTCCTAACCTAAATATTCTTATTGCTGAGGATAATCCTATAAATCAGAAAATTGCATTATCAGTTTTTAAGCAAGTGGGATTACAAGCTGAAGTTGCAGCAAATGGGCAAATAGCATTAGATATGCTAAAGCAGAAAAAATACGATATTGTTTTTATGGATGTTCAGATGCCTGTTATTGATGGTATTAAAGCAACAAACATTATGCGAGCAAATGGCGATGAAACCATAGTTGTTGCAATGACTGCCAATGCAATGAAAGGCGATAGAGATATGTGTATAAATGCAGGAATGAACGAATATATCTCAAAACCATTTAAAAAAGAAGATGTATATAATATATTAGAAAAATATTATTAGGAAATAAATAACATTTCTTAAATTAAAGCGTAAAAACAGAAACTAACAAATCAAAAAAATATTGAAAACAACACTTAAAAAAATATTACTATTTTTAATACTATTTATTAGTGTCAGTAATATTGTTGTTGCTCAAAATAATAAAAAGGACAAACATAAATTATTTAAACAAGCACTAACAGAATTTGATAACGAAGAATTTTGTAAAGCATTACCGATTTTCTTAAAATACGATAGTTTATATCCTAACGAATTTGAAGCAAAATATTACATAGGTGCTTGTTATTTAAATACTCCGTATCAAAAAACAGAAGGAATTCCTTACCTAGAGTTTGCTGCAAAAAATGGAGAAAAGTTTTTGCCGGCTGCCGTGTTTAAAGATTTAGCTAGAGTTTATCAATTAAATAAAAAGTTTGATGAGGCTATAATTAATTATAAAAAATATTTAAAACTCTCTTTTAAAGATGATGAATATAGAGATTATGTAATAAAAAGTATTGCTGATTGTGAGTATGCAAAAAAAAATATTATAGATACACTACCTATTGAAATTAATAAAATAAATACATTAATAAATAACGGAAATTCTAACGAATATCCTTTTATTTCTACCGATGATGAGTTAATGTTTTTTACAAGAACTTTTAGAAAAAAACAAAGTGTTGTAAAAGTTGATTCGGTATCAAAAATATATTTTTCAGAAAAACATAACAGAGAATGGGGAAAGCCAAAACAATTAAAAATTAATTTACCTGATACTAATTTAAAAACCACAATGGTTGGAATAAGTCCTCAAGGAACCGAGCTTTTTTTTAGAATAGATATAGATTCATTAAACTCCGATTTATTTATTTGTAAGTTAGATGGCGATTCTTGTAAAGAATTAAAAGCATTTAATAGTAAAATTAATACAAAATTTAAGGAGTCGATGTGCAGTATTACTGCCGATGGAAAAGATTTTTATTTTTCATCTAATCGTCCCGGAGGCTACGGAGGTTTCGATATTTACAGGATTACAAAAATTGACGAAACACAGTGGGCTACTCCTGTAAATTTAGGAAATGAAATTAATACTATTTTTGATGAAGACGGACCATTTATCCACCCCGATAAACAAACTTTATATTTTAGTTCTAAAGGTCATATAGGGTTTGGCGGTTACGATTTTTTTGTGTCTGAATATCAGTTTTTCGATAATGCATGGTCAGAACCAAATAATTTAGGTTATCCAATAAATACTACTTACAACGATATAGGTATTTATCTTACTGCTGATGCAAGATTGGCATATTACTCTTCATCAAACAATAATAAAAATCAGAAATATGATATTTATGTAGCAAAATTTTCAAAATCAATTCCTTTAACACTTGTTAAAGGTACTATTACTGACGAAAATAACACTCCGATTTTAGCACATATAAAAGTAGTTGATCATGAAACGCAGAAACAATTAAAATATATTTACAATTCTAATAAAAAAACAGGTAAATATTTAATGATTTTTCCTCCTGGAAAAAATTATGATATGATAGTTGAAGCTGATGGTTATATTCCACATATTGTAAATATTTATATCCCTGAACAAACATATTTTTATAGTTTATATCAAGAAATTCATTTAGAAAAACTGAGACTTGATGAGTTTAATACGCAAATAGGCGAAAAAATAACTGTTACAAATACTTTTTACGATATATATAATACCGATATAACTCAAAAAAATGATTCCTTAAAAATAAAACAAGTAGAAAAACCGGATTACTCAGGTTTATTAGAAATAATAGATAAGTTAATTACTAAAACCGATTCGGTAGGTATAAATCAGCTTGATAGTATAACTATTTATGAAAAAGAAAAGAAAAAAGATGCTCAACGAAAAAATTATGACGATTTATTAGACCTTGTTGAAGAGGCTTTTGAAACAACCGATTCATCATCCTTAGATTTATTAGATAAAAACACAATGTATAACGATGAGTATGTTAAATCATATTTTTTTGATGTGGATAATAAAGAGCAAGGACTACAAAATATTATAGTTGGAGATGATACAATAAAAACATTTCCTCCTTTAAAAACATACGATATTAATGATGATAATAATAGTATTGTAGCAGTTGTTCAGCAAACAAGCAATCCTAAAGTAAAAATTAACAAACAGTTCGATTTTACAAAATCACCAATATCATCAAGAAAATATATACTTAATTATTCAATATATTTTGGAAGTAATAAAAGTAAAGTAAAATCGAAATATCATGATAAATTAATCGAAATATCAAAATTATTAATGAATAATTCCGATTTAGGAGTAGAATTAAACGGATATACCGACGCAAAAGGAAAAGAAAAAAATAATTTAATTCTTTCTAATCTTAGAACACGTTCGGTAATGCAGGTGCTGGTAGAAAACTATGTTATGCCTCAACGTATTATTCTTAAAGGTTATGGCGAAACCAAAGCTACTAAAATAAATAACGAAAAAGATAGGCGTGTTGATATAAATGTTTTTCAATTAATAGATGTTGATAGTCTAAACTTGTTGGATGTTAGTTCTGAAAAAGAAATAAATAAAGTTTATCCCATAAACGATACTTTAATAAATAGTGTAAATAAAATAATATACAAAATACAAATAGCATCGTGTAGTAAATACAAAAATAAAAACGATGAGGTGTTTAAAGGTTTAAGTGTTAATACATATAAATATGGCAAAAGTATTAATTACACTTATGGTAAGTTTAAAACTCGTATAGAGGCCGAAAAAGCTCTTCAATTTGTTGTAAAACATGGTTTTAACGATGCGTTTATTGTAAAATTTATTGATAATAAAAGAATAAATTGATAAAAAAGATTTATACATATAAATTTAGATTTTGGTTAATAATGCTATTTATTTTAGTGTTATCATCAAAAAATGTGTTTGCACAAAAGTACTCAGAGTACGATGTGAAAGCTGCATATGTATATAATTTTGCGAAATTTATTAATTGGCCTCCGCATTATTTCGAGAACAAAGATGTATTAGTTATAGGTATATACAAAAATCAGAATTTTGGCGAAGTATTAGAAAAAGTATTAGAAAATAAAAAAATAAAAACTAAATTCTGGGAAATAAATTTTATTAATTCTGTAGAGGATTTTGAACCTTGCGATATACTGTTTGTTAGTAATTGCTCAAAAGAAGAAACTATTAAGTTGCTAAAAAAAGTAAATAAAAAAAGTACACTAACAATAGGAAATAACATACAAAAATTTTGTCAATACGGTGGAATTATTAACTTTACACCTAAAGGTTCTAAAAAACGTTTCGAAATAAATAACAATGCAGCTCAAAAACATAAAATAAAAATAAGTTCAAAGTTGCTTACATTGGCAAGAATAATAACAAAAGATGAAATTGAATTTTAATAACATATCAATAAAATATAAAATTACAATTATAACATTAGTTGTTGGTGCTATAGTTTTTATTTTTTCGGGCTATACCTTTTTTATTTATGATAAAGCCGAATTTGTAAAAAACGAACGCAAAAATTTAGTAGTTGTGGCTCAGGTTGTTGGCGAAATAAGTAATGTAGCCGTACTTTTTGAAGATAATGCAAGTGCCGAACAATTTTTAAAGCCACTAAAAACAAATAAACATATTAAATTTGCTGCAATTTTTACACAAAAATTAGATACCCTAGCATCGTTTAATATGTATAATGGTAACATTATAAATAACATTGATGCACAAAAAAAACAAATACAAAAATCGGATAATTATATAGTAGTTGTAGAGCCAATTTTTGATGAAAACGATAGAACTGTAAAAATAGGTTCTATTATGATTCTTAAAGATTTAGATGAATATAAAATAAGAGCTAGATATTTTATAAAGTATATGATTATTATTTTTTCATTGGCTTTACTATTAACTTTTATATTGGCTATGATATTACAACGTTTTATATCAAGACCAATATTAGGGCTTACAAAAACAATGAAACAAGTGGCCTCAACAAACGATTTAACTTTGAGGTATGATTATACAGGCAAAGATGAAATAGGCAAATTGAATAGTGTTTTTAATAAAATGATAACACAAGTAGCAAACCAAAACATTGCACTCAAACTGGCAAAAGAACAAGCTGAAAGTTCAATGAAAGTTAAGGAACAATTTTTAGCAAATATGAGCCACGAAATACGTACTCCTATGAATGCTATAATTGGTATGTCTGAATTATTAAAAGACACCAGTTTAACATCAGAACAGCAAATGTTTCTTTCTCATATTAAAAATTCAGGAGATAATTTATTGGTTATAATTAATGATATATTAGACTTTTCCAAAATTGAAGCAGGAATGGTTGAATTTGAAAAAGTAATTTTCGATTTACCTTATACTATTTATGAAATTAAAAATTCTTTAGATTTTAAAATCCAAAATACTGATATAAAATTTACGGTAAATATTGAAAAAAATACACCTAAATACGTATTAGGCGATAAAGTTAGGCTATCACAAATATTATTTAATCTTGTAGGAAACGCAGTTAAATTTACAGAAAAAGGTTTTATTAAAATTAATGTAAAAGCGTTAGATACAACAAATAAAGATTGCAACTTGTTATTTGAAGTAATCGACTCAGGAATTGGAATATCTGAAGATAAGATTGATACGGTTTTTCAAAGTTTTAGTCAAGCATCAACCGATACAACCCGTAAATATGGAGGCACAGGCTTAGGTTTAACAATAACACGACAGTTAGTAGAATTACAAGAAGGAAAAGTTTATCTTTCAAGCAAAGTGGGTGAAGGCTCAAACTTCTCGTTTAATATAAGATACGATTTACCCGATAAAAAGGAATTATTTAATAGTTTTAAAGAATATACTGAAATTAACGAAAATTTTAAAAACGAAATAAATTCATCGGTTAAAATATTAGTTGTTGAAGATACAGATACAAATAAAGAGGTAATCAAATTAATTTTAGAAAAACACCTTTTTAATTTTAAAATTGTAGAAAATGGTCAAGACGCTATTGATATTATGAAAATTGAAAAATTTGATTTAATATTAATGGATTTGCATATGCCTGTTGTTGATGGATATACCGCATCAAAAGAAATAAGAAAATTTAATACCGAGATTCCAATAATTGCATTAACAGCTGCTGCTATAAAAGGAGTTAAAGAAAAATGTGTTATTGCCGGAATGAATAGTTTTATATCAAAACCATTTGATTCACAAAATTTACTTAAAATAATATATGACTATATACCTAAACTAAAGAATTTTGAACCACCTAAACAAATAAAAAGTGAAGAAACTGTTAAGCTAGAAAAACCTATAAAAACAGAACAAAATATTAAAAAAGATGTAAAAGATATTACAAAAGCAAATTCAAAATCTGTAAAAAAACATTTGATATTATTAGTTGAAGATAATAAAATTAATCAGGTGTTAGCCAAAACTCTATTAATAAAAAATGGATTTAAAGTAGAAATAGCAGAAAATGGTAAAAAAGCTATAGAAAAGTTTGAAAAAAATAAATTTAGCTTAATTCTAATGGACTTGCATATGCCAATTATGGACGGATATGAAGCTACTGAAATAATTAGAAAAGAAGATAAAGAAATCCCAATAATTGCATTAACTGGAGCCATGCTCGAAACAGAAAAAGGAAAATGTATATTGTTAGGAATGAACGAATATGTGTCAAAACCTTTTGATAAAGAATATCTAATTAGTTTAATTAAGAACTTAATAAATAAATAATATGGAAAAAATAGATTTAACTTATTTAGAAACGCTAGCCGATGGTAGCAGTGAATTAATTGTAGAACTAATGCAAATATTTATTGATCAGGTTCCTGAGTTTATTGAAGAAATGAACTCTTATTACGATAATAAAGATTGGGAAGCCTTAAGTGCAATTGCTCATAAATCAAAATCTTCTATTGATATAGTAGGTTTAAAAGAATTACAAATAAAGCTTAAAACATTAGAGCTTGACGCAAAAGAAGCTAAAAATACAGATACATATCGTAAAATTATTGACGAATTTATTTTAACTTGTAACAATGCAGTTATCGATGCTAAAAAAGTTATTGAGGATTTGCAATAAACAATAATAAGTTAAATTACTAAGTGCTATTTATATTAAATTTGAGATGACAAAAAACTTGATTTTTCAGTTAGTAAATAAAACTTGATTATATTGTACATCATACTAAATAATAAAAAACGGGCAACATTCATAAGTTGCCCGTTTTTCAAATGAATCTCCTCGCCGCAAGCGGACGAGGTATCGTTTTGGAATACTATTCTTTTATACGTCCCAAGGGACGGGAATTAAACCCAAACAGATTAAAATACTATTATTTAGTTACACTAAACGATTTAACTATTTTTCCGAAATCAGATTCTAAAACAAAATAGTAAACTCCATTTTCAATATCATTAACATTAAAAGAAATAGAATAAGTTCCTTTATCAGTTTTTGTATTTTTAACTATAGATTTTACAATAACTCCTTTGTTATCAATAATTAAAGCACTTATTTTACTGTCTTTCTTAATGCTGTATTCTACTGTCGCATTATTTATAACAGGATTAGGGTAAATATTTTTCATTGAAATATTTTCACTAATTGTTTGAACTCTACTAACACCTGTATAAGTAGGAGCTAGAAATGCAGCATATAAGTTTAAGTCTCCATCATTGGTTCTTCCATCTGTCCAAACAGGAATTGTGTATGTGTTAGTAGAAAGAATTTGATTGTATTCACCAATACCAAAATCACTGTTAGCACTTCCTACTGTAGAGAAATCTGTTGGAACTGAACTTACATGCATATTTTGCCCAAAAGAGTTACCACCATCAGAAGAAATAGCCATATAATAATTAGTGTTTATATTATTTGCAACATCGCCACGTCTATCATACCACGAAACTTTTACATCGCCATTTGGAGCAACAATTATTGCTGAATAATAATTATCTACATTTGCGTTATCGTCGTTCACGGTAATTGGGGTACTCCAGCTACTACCATTATCAGTTGATTTCGAAAAATATACTTGAGATTTTTGTCCCGCATCAGTGTTAATGCCGAAAGCTGTCCATGTCATATATATATTACCATTATTTTGGTCGCATGCCACATAAGGTGATGGATATGTGCGGTCGCTTTTTATACCAACAATTGTATCATATGGTGCTTGTTGAAACATTGGTAAATTAAATTTAACATCAGAAATTTTATTTGGAATAGAAAAGCTTACACCGCCATCGGTAGAAACAGAATGGAATATTCCTAAATCGTAACCTGTTTGTGAACCATAAAATGTTACATGAATATTACCGTTATTATCAACATCTAAACTTGAAAATTGTACAAAATAGAATTTTTTAGCGCCAATAGTATCTGTTACATCAGCTTCAATTGTGAAGTTAAGTGTGTCTGCCGGTTTTGTTTTACATTTAATTTTATAAAACGCATTACCATTATCATCTTGACCAATTGTTACAAATGAAACGTATAAGTTATTTGCATAAGTACCACCTGTGCGGTCAACTGCCATCCATTGTTTGTCTGATATTGGGTCTATAACCGCACTAGTAAGAGGGTTCATGTGTCCAAGCAATACGGTATCATGTGTTGGACGTGTCCAATTTGCTCCACCATCATCAGAATATGCCCAGAAAATACCCATTGGCATACTTCCTGCTATTAAATCGCTTACATCTCCATATAAGTCAATCCATGTAAAATATACTCTGCCATTAGCATCGGCAGCAAAAACAGGATCGCCACCACCCATCGAGCTTTTTCCAGATTCATAAGGCATATTTACAAACGAACTAGTTTGCCAAGTATCACCAAAATCAGTTGTGTAATATACCGGACAATGTACGCCGCCACCAGATTGACTGATAGGGCTAACAATAATGTTAGCAGTATCTGTTGGGTTAATAATTGCATGCAATTCTGATTCTGCATCGCTTACCCCTGAAACAATAACTTCTCCTTCTGCATTCAAACTTTTTAATGAAGCTTGTGAGGCTGCATTATTTTGAGTTTGATTGGTAAATTGATTAACATTAATTTTTACTTTCTCTTTAAATGTCCAATTTAGAGCAGCATTTTTGTTAATTTTTTGATGTGTTTGTGCTGTTACATTGCTAACAAGCATGCTAATAGCAATTACAGCCATTAAGTAAGTAGGTTTTAATTTCATTTTGTTACAATTTATAAATTTAATTTTATGACGCAAATAAGTTTTAAAAAGTTACACAAAAAATGATTTATGTCAAGTTTGATTGTTTATCTTCTTTACCCTGTTTGTTGCAAATAGTTAGTATTCAATAACGAATATTAATGTTATTTGTTTGTCTGTTGGTAATTATGCATATACTATTAATTATTTAAAATAAATTATACCCAATTAAAACTATGTGAAAACTCTTATATATATATAGTGCCTACAAGAAAAGTTTATAAAAGTCATCATAAAAATTTAATGTCATTGCCAATTCTTAGGAAGTTTTGTAAAACAATAGTAAGGTGATATTTGGTTTTTTTCCCAATAGAACCATAAAATACAAAAAAAACTCAAGTATAAAAAGCGATATAATAAGTAGTTGTAAAAAAAAAGCAAAAAAACATTAAAAAAAGCTATAAAAAGTTTGGAGAGTAAAGAGTAAGACTATACTTTTGCACACCCATTTGAAACACAGATGGCGAGTTCATTGAAAGGATTTAGAGTTTAGACACTAAATGATAATTTTATTGAGTATAAAATGGTCATTATAAGCCAGCAGAAAAAAAGATTAATTTTTTTCAAAAAAGATTTGGTAGTTTAAAATATACTCTATACTTTTGCACTCCCATTTAAGGAAAATAAATGGAATGTTCATTGAGAGATTGAAAAGCAGCGTTTAATAATTTATAGAAGTTTCATAATTGAGAAGAGGAAAAATACGAGCATTGTGATTGGAAGAAATTTAAGATTTTAATTACAACGAAGAGTTTGATCCTGGCTCAGGATGAACGCTAGCGGCAGGCTTAACACATGCAAGTCGAGGGGTAACGATGTAGCTTGCTACAGGCGACGACCGGCGCACGGGTGCGTAACGCGTATGCAACCTACCTATTACAGGGGAATAGCCCAGAGAAATTTGGATTAATGCCCCATAATATGTTAATATCGCATGGTATAAACATTAAAGTTCCGGCGGTAATAGATGGGCATGCGTGACATTAGCTAGATGGTAAGGTAACGGCTTACCATGGCAACGATGTCTAGGGGTTCTAAAAGGAAGATCCCCCACACTGGTACTGAGACACGGACCAGACTCCTACGGGAGGCAGCAGTGAGGAATATTGGGCAATGGAGGCAACTCTGACCCAGCCATGCCGCGTGAAGGAA
>CAMZKE010000132.1 GCA_947311115.1 uncultured Bacteroidales bacterium
CATCTGTAGGTACAGGATTAAATGAAAATGTTCCGCCTGTTGTTCCTGTTATTGTTGCTGAGTTTGTTGCTCCCTCGCAATAATCGGTTAATGTGAAACCTGGGTCATCTATTGCATTTACCGTTACTGTTCCTGAAGCTGTAGCTGTTGCTCCGGTATTATCGGTAACAGTAACAGAATATGTTGTTGTAGAGCCTGGCGATACAGTATGTGGTCCCGCATTCGCAGTCAAACCATTATCCCATTGATATGAAAAAGGAGCTGTTCCGTCAGTTACTGTTGCAGTAATAGTAGTAGATTCCCCTTCACATATAGTTTCTGAATTAACAGCAACAGTAAAACCGCAAGGAATAACTCTAACTGTCATACAAAAAGTATCACGAACATTACAAGAAGCATCGCTATGTGCAATAACCACTACTGTATATGTTCCTGGATTGTTATAAGTATGAATTGGATTATCATCTGTCGATGTTGTACCATCACCAAAATCCCATTCGTAATCATCGGCAAACATACTTGCATTACCAAAATCTACGGTACCGGGTGCACATAAATCTGTTGTATCAGATGCAAAATCGTAAGATGCTTGTACAAAACTAATATCTAAATCAATTTTAAAAACTGCTTCATCAAAATCGCCATCGTCACTTATTGGGAATGCCGCACTTGGGGTTGTATAATAACTATCGCCGGCAGGATAGCCATCGTCAGAAGTACATACACCTTGAACAATAAATCCTCGAGGGTCGAAACGAGATGTTCCGCCATCAACATGATTTGCTCCATAATAATAGCTTGCAAATTGTAAGGCTGATGCATCAGGAGTTAACACAGCAATATAAAATCCACCACTACCTAGCCACATGCCCGAAGGAAACGTTAATGGGTCTTGAGTTTCTAAATTATGTACAGCATGATAACCGGAAATATATACACGACCACACATATCTACCATAAACGCAACAGGTATAAAATCAAATTCTGTATTATCATGCCCTATTACTGTTTGGTATTCAATATTTGATAAATCGCTATTAAATTTTGCAACAAATTGTTTAGCATTTGGATTGTCATAATATATTCCAGATGTTGGCGTAATCGTTCCTTTTGTTAATCCATAAATATATACGTATGTATCTTCATCAGTAAATGTTGCACACTGATTATTTGGGTTTTGAGAAGGGCTGTTTGTAATATCAACAAAATATCCCAAATCATCTTGATCGGTACCAAATAAAGATGAAGCTAATAAAGTTCCAGAAGGAGATACTTTTATTATATATGCATCGCGTTGCCCTATTGTATTTGTTACAGCACCTGTCCAATTAATATACGAGGTAGGGCTGTCAATTAATCCGGTAACATATATATTTCCGGCATTATCAACTTTAATACCATGGCAAACACTTACATCATCATCTTCTGCACTTCCAAAATAGCTACTCAATTCTAAGTTAACTAAATCTTCACTTATTCTTAAAAATACACCTTGTTGTCTTGGAGCATCTCCGCCATCAGGATTCCATGTTTGCAAAGAATTTACAAGAGGAAAACCTTCTTGAGCAAAACTTGCAACATAAACCTTTCCGTTTTTATGAATTATTTCACCTCTGTAATCATCATGATTATCAAAGCCAGTTAAATAACTGCTTCCATCCGTATCATCACCACCTAAAAATGTAGAAGCTATAAGCGTTGAACCATCGGTAGAAAATCTTGAAATAACTATCTCATTACCACCCGGGGCATTTGTTTGAAAAACACCGGATGTAACAGGATAATTACTACCCCCACCCCAAGAATCTGCTTCAGTGTCACCTAAAAGATACAATTCTTCTGCATCATCAGAACAAATTATACTATGCGGAAAGTCATCATCATCACTACCAATTAAAGTACCATAAATTAATACCGAGCCATCAGGATTAAACTTACTTATTCCAATACTTTCACCACCGCCCGGATAAGAAGTCATAAAAGCTCCTGCTGTAACTTGATATAAAGGACCATATGAACGAGCACCCATGTATATATTTTGAGATTTATCATAAGTAGCTGTATGTCCGTAATTTTCTGAGTTATTTTGTACTCCCGAAAATGTTGATGCAACAATAGTAGGGTCTATTACCAATGTATTAGACTTATCGTAACCATCAGGAAAAACAAAACTTAAAATATTATTTTTTAATTGGTACAAACATTTAATTTCAATTGTATCGTTACTACTTATCTGATATGCAAAAGGTGCTAATTCTTTTTTCTCACCAAGAGAAGTGTGCACAATTAACTCGTTATTAATTATTTGAATATTATCAGTACCGCTATATTGTATTCGTATATTATTTGTATTAGCATAAGGTTTTACAATAAAATCATATTTCATTTTACGTTTATGACTGTATGTTCTTAGATTTATATTATTATAAATATTATTGTATATCACTTCATTATATGCAGGAACATGAGCTTTCCATTTGCTTGAATCGTTACCTAAAAAATAATTAAAGTATGTTTTTATTTTACTTATTGATTGAATGTTCAGGTTACCATTAATTCCTAAGAACGTTTTTTTAATAGTGTGATAACGTAAACCTGTTGAATCTGTCATACCCGGAATATTTGGTATTTCTATACCTTCCGCATCATGTTCAAAAAATTTTCTTAAATCGTTATGAGAATAATAGACAAAAGTAAATTTGTTTTTTTCTAAAAAAATTGAACCCTCTCTAGTTGAAACTTTAAATTTTACATTTTCATGCCATTGCCCATTGTTTGAAATATACACAAGACTATCGGACGAATACAAAAAATTAATTGAAATAAATAAACCTGCAAATAATAATATTTTTCTCATAATTTATGATTTTATTCATATGCAATTTAATACATATAATACCATATATCAATTAGACTATTGCCCAATTAAGAAATTGAGAAATAATCGTTAATGTTGATATGTTAGTTAATAGTACTTATATTGCCCAATAAATTTATTGGGCAATATAAACTACAGTAAAATAAATATCTTTTCTCAATTGATTTATTGAGAAATAATTGATTTGAATATTACAGGTATTGTGCATTATCTTTATAAAATATTTTTTATAAACTTAATTTTTTTAACATGAGAAAAATTACAAAAACATTTATTTTTTTAGCAATTTTTGGAATTGCTTTATCTGCTTGTAAAAAGGATAATGATGACGAAACAACAAATAATCCGCCACCTGCTGCTACAAGTTGTATCCCTGATTCTTATTCAGGTAACTATAATGGTACAGGTACTCTTAACGGCACACCTGACACAGATATGGATGTAAAAATTACAAAGCTATCTTGTACATCGTGTAAAGTTGAAAGTGGTACTGTTATTGAAAATTTAGTATCTTTAGAACAATCTGATGATGGTGGCTATAAAGGTAAAGATTCAGACGGTAATGAAGTTTCTATAAACGGAAGCGATAATAGTATTAATGTTCAAACTGACGAAATATCGTTTAGTGGCGATAAAGAGCAGTAAAATAATTCACTTTTAAATTGTATAAAATGAGAAAAATTATATCAATATTAGCAATATTTATTGCTATTGCATTTACATCGTGCCGTAAAGATGTGGCGAAAGATGTAGATAATAATTCATATAAGGGTACTCTAGATTTAAACACTACTTCAGGCGATCAAGACACAGTTGCAAATGCAATTGTAAACGTTCATCGCACAAAGCGAAATACTATTAGTGTTGAAAGTGCTAATAGTAAATTTACAACTTTTGAATGTGAATTAACAAAAGATTACGAAAGTTTTTTAACTAAAGATGGTAAAGCTTTACATCTTGAATTTGATGGAGATAAACTTAAATTTGAGTTAAACTCTTCAGAACAAGCTGTATATGAAGGAAATAAACAGTAATAATTAATAAAAACTCTTGAGTAATTGTCTCAAGAGTTTTTATTTGAATATATGTACCTCCTCGCTGCAAGCGAACGAGGTATCGTTTTGGAAAACAATATTTAATACATCCAATAAATTAATCATCAAAACAAACCCACATATAAAACAGTGTAATATAAACATTTATGATATTAATTACACTCTACAAAACGGGTTATTTATACTTACTTCAAAAATTTCCAGTATTATAGCTATTTTTCGTTTAAACCTCATTATTCATAGAAATTAACAATATAGCAACCAAACTCTTAATAACTTACTGATTAGCCTAAAATATAAAACTCCAAATTTAGTTAATTTATTTTATACATTTTCTTTCCCTTATACTTTGTTGCAATCCATTTGCAGTATTCATATACAGCTGTATGGTTCGATGCCTTGTCTAAGAAAAAGAAAAACGTATGAATAATCAGGGTTTAAAAGTTTAAAATAAAAACATTCGTGATTTAATACATATTTATTACATTTATACTTTCAAAAAACACAAAGTATTATATGAGTAAAACAGTAAATAAATCAGATAACTTTTTAAATAAAAACATATACATAATTATTTTTTTTGTACTTGGCTTTTTAATCTATGGCAATTCGCTTTTTAACGATTATGCACTTGACGATGCAATAGTTATTACTCAAAACACATTTACTAAAAAAGGATTTGATGGCATTCCTGATTTACTTACAAACGAAGGATTTACAGGCTTTTTTGGAAAAAAGAAAGACCTTGTTGCAGGTGGTCGTTATCGCCCATTATCGCTTGTTACTTTTGCCATAGAATATCAGTTTTTCGGACAAAACCCGTTTATTAGTCATTTAATAAACATTATACTTTACATTTTAACTACCATACTATTATTTAAACTTTTAGTTTACTTTTTTAAAGATTCGTTTGAGAAACATAAATATTTGAATATCCCATTTATTGCAAGTTTACTTTTTTTAGCACACCCTATCCATACCGAAGTGGTTGCAAATATTAAAGGTAGAGACGAAATAATGACAGTACTCGGTTCGCTGGGCGCATTATTTTATACTCTTCGATATCTCGACACAAAAAAAATAAAATATTTAGTATTTTCGTCAATAGTTCTGTTTTTAGGTTTAATGAGTAAAGAAAATGCTATTACATTTTTAGCTGTTATTCCATTATCTGTTTATTATTTTACAAAACACAGTTTAAAAAGTAACTTTATTGCTCTAATACCCTTGCTTATAACAAGTGCAATTTACTTATTTATTAGAAATAAAATTATTGGTTTTACTATTGGAGCATCGGCGGGCGAATTAATGAACAATCCATATTTACACGCCACAGCAGGCGAAAAATTCGCTACTGTTTTTTATACTATGGCACTATATATTAAGTTATTGATATTTCCACATCCGTTAACCTACGATTATTACCCAAAACAAATTCCAATAATTAATTGGGCTGATTTTAGAGCTATTATTTCATTATTAATATATTTAGGATTAGGAATTTTCGCACTAATTGGATTAAAAAAGAAAACTATTATTTCTTACGGAATATGGTTTTACTTAATAACTTTTTCGGTAGTTTCTAACCTCATTTTTAATGTAGGAACATTTATGAATGAACGCTTTATGTATTTCTCATCTATTGGTTTTTTTATTATAACTGCTTATTTGTTTGTAAAGTATTTACACAACAAGCCAAAAGTAATTTTTACAATACTTGGAATAATTTTATTATTATTTTCAGGTAAAACAATAAGTAGAAATTTTGCTTGGGAGAACGATTATGTACTTTTCACTACCGATGTTAAAACATCATCAGAATCGGCAAAAAGCAACACTTCTGCAGGCGGAAAAACATTAGAACTTGTTGGTTATCTTAAAAAAATACAAAAAGATAAAATAACAAATATTAAAGTTTTAAAAGATAGGCTTGAAAAAACCACAATGACATCAACTGAAGTTAAAGAACTAATAAAAGGAGGAACAGCCAAAGCAATAAATGCACGAATTACTAATCGTATTAAAGAACTTCAAAAAATATCGCTAGCTTATCTTGAAAAAGCAGTAAAAATACATCCAACATATAACGATGCTATTTTATTACTAGGAAACATAAGATATGATATTAACAAAAATGATATTGATGGCGTTTGGAATGCATACAACAGAATTTTAGCTCGAAACCCGAAATATTTTAGAGTTTATCAAAACTTAGGAATAATATTAAACGATAGTGTACCTGCCGATAAACGCATTGAAATTTACAGCAAATTGTTTAAATACGACTCTAATAATTTCGATGTAAATTATCAGCTCGGACATATTTGGGGACGTTACAAAGCTAATACTGATACAGCAATTTATTTCTTAAACAGAGCGGTACAAATTAATCCAAAATCGGAAAAAGCGTATAAAGATTTAGGTGTAGCTTACGGTATAAGTAAAGATTACAAAAATGCACTTGCCGCTATGAATAAATCTTTTGAATTAGACCCAAAAGACGACCAACTTCTACTTAATATTGGAATAACATATATGCAATTAAAAGATTATAAACAAGCAGCTCAAATATTTGAAAAAGTGTTGGGTATTAATCCAAAATCGCAACCTGCAATTAACAGTTTAATTGTAGCATACATGAATAGTAAACAGTACGATAAAGCAATAAATATACTACATCCAATGTACCAGCAAAATGCACAAGATTTTAATTTAAATTACAATTTAGGAGCTGCATATCAAGGAAAAGGAGATTTAAAAATGGCTAAATTATATTTGAGTAAAGCTAAGCAAATTAATCCTCAAATGTATCGCCAATTAACAGGACAATAATTTACAAAATAATAAATTGTATCTTTGCAAACGTAATTCAACTACGAATTGCAAATAAAAATTAATTAATGAAATTTAATGAACTCGATATAATAGAGCCTATTTTAAAGGCTTTATCAGATAAAAACTATACCGAACCAACTACAATTCAAGAAAAAGCTATACCTTTAATACTAAAACATAACGACATTTTAGGCTCAGCTCAAACAGGAACAGGAAAAACTGCAGCTTTTGCAATTCCTATAATTCAATTTATACATAACGCAGAAGGAAGACATAAAGGTAAACCTAGAATAAGCGCACTAATAGTTACACCAACAAGGGAATTGGCAATTCAGATTGATGAAAACATTAAAGAATACAGTAAATACACAAATGTAAAACACGCTGTAATTTTTGGTGGTGTAAAACAAGCATCGCAGGTTAACAAGCTAAAATCAGGTGTTGATATACTTGTTGCTACGCCAGGTAGATTATTAGATTTAATTTCGCAAGGAATAATAAATTTGCGAACTGTTAACGTATTTGTTTTAGATGAAGCAGACAGAATGCTCGATATGGGATTTATTCACGACATTAAGAAACTATTAGAAATTCTTCCGGAACGCAGGCAATCATTATTCTTTTCAGCAACAATGCCTCAAAATATTGTAGATTTATCGCGTAAAATATTGAAAAACCCTAAGAAAATTGAGGTTAGCCCTGTTTCTTCAACCGCAGAAACAATTCAACAATATATATATTATACAAATAGATTGGATAAAAAGAATTTGTTATTCCATATACTTAAAGATGAAAAACTTGACCAAGTATTACTTTTTGCAAAAACAAAACACGGTGCTGATAGAATTGCAAAAAATTTAAAAAGCAAGAAAATTACTTCAGCAGCAATACACGGCGACAAGGCTCAAAACCAAAGACAAAAAGCCCTGCAACAATTTAAAGATGGGCAAATTAGAGTTTTAGTTGCTACCGATATTGCTGCACGCGGAATAGATATTGACAAACTTAAATATGTAATAAACTACGAGATACCAAATATTGCCGAAACTTATGTACACCGTATCGGCCGTTCCGGTAGGGCTGGAGAAGATGGTACAGCTATTTCTATTTGTGAACCGGAAGAAAATGTTTTTGTTAAAGATATTGAGAAACTCATAAAACAAAAAATTAAAGTTATAGATGACAATCCGTTTCCTCAAACCGAAAAACCAATGACTAATGCCGAAAAAAAGGAATGGGAAAAAGAAAAACAAAAGCGTAAACAAGAGTTTTTTGCTAATAGAAAAAAGAATCAAACAGGAAACTCAAAACAATCTAAGTTTTCTAAAAATAATAGACGAAAGTAAATGCTTATTTAGTATTAGAAAAACACAATACTTTTTTTACAGATAAAATATTTCACGACTAAACTACATTTATAATATATTCATATATGTGTATAAATAAATCTCCTCGCCGCAAGCGGACGAGGTATCGTTTTGGAATACTATTCTTTTATACGTCCCAAGGGACGGGGAATTAAACCCAAACAGATTAAAAGGTGAAAAAGAAAAATGTTTTAAAAAAGGAATGAACGATTATTTATCAAAACCATTTAAATATGAAGAGTTGAACGAAATATTAAATAAGTAAAAAAAAATCTCATTGAATATATTCAATGAG
>CAMZKE010000133.1 GCA_947311115.1 uncultured Bacteroidales bacterium
TAATTCCATGTAACTAAATTAGTAAAATTCTGAATATCACCAATATGGTGTTTATTAAAATTTAGTTAGATATTTTTTGCTACTTTTTCTAAAGTCTTGTAATGCGGGTTAACAACTAGCTATACTGTAATTTCTACCTTTACATTAATAATTAGTTTAATGAATCTCCTCGCCGCAAGCGGACGAGGTATCGTTTTGGAATACTATTCTTTTATACGTCCCAAGGGACGGGTAATTAAACCTAAACAGATTAAAATGATTTAAACCCAATTATTTCACGAACTTCTTTAACTGTTTTAGCCGCACTTTCTCGAGCTTTTTCTGCACCCATTTTTGCTACTTTCGATAAGTATTCTTCGTTAGAACGTATATCAATTATTTTTTCGCGAATAGGTGAAACAAAATTATTAATATCTTCGGCCAATTGCTTTTTAAAGTCGCCATATCTTATAGAGCAGTTGTTATAGTTTGTTTTGAAAAAATCAACAGTATCTTTTTCTGAAACTATATCGGCAATAGTAAATAAATTAATAATTTCTTGTGGCATTTCTTGATTTTGTTGTGTAGGTCCGGCATCTGTTTTGGCTTTCATAACCTTCTTTTTAATGGTTTTTTCATCGTCAATAAGGTAAAGACCATTTCCTTCCGATTTCCCCATTTTACCACTTCCATCAAGTCCTGGAATTTTAATTAAATCGTTACCAAAATTAAAAGGAATTGGCTCGTTAAAATAATCAACGCTGTACATATTGTTAAAACGCTTAGCAAACTTACGTGCCATCTCTAAGTTTTGCTCTTGATCTTTACCTACCGGAACATATTTAGATTTATGTATAAGAATATCAGCTGCCATAAGCACAGGGTAAGTTAAAAGTCCTGCATTTACATTGTTTGCTTGTTTTCGCACTTTATCTTTAAAACTTGTAGTACGTTCAAGTTCTCCAAGATATGCATTCATATTTAATAACAGATATAGTTCAGCAATTTCAGGTAAATCACTCTGAATGTATATTGTTGCAACCTCAGGATCTAAACCGCAAGCAAGATACTCTGATAAAACTTGCTTAACATTGCCGTGCAAATCGGCGGGAGTGGGGTGAGTTGTTAACGAATGATAATCTGCAATAAAGAAAAATGCATTGTTTTCATGTTGCATTTTAACAAAATTCTTAACTGCTCCAAAATAGTTTCCTAAATGTAAGTTTCCTGTTGGTCTTATACCGCTTAATACTATATCCATACTTGTTTTTTTTGCAAAAATAAGCAACAATTGACAATTATTAGTTATTAACTTAATATTATTTTGATAGTATATACTTTTTATTCGTACAGTATGATAATTAAACAACATACTGAAACTTTACAATTAATTACTAAACAGGGTAGGGTGGTAAAATTTTAGGTTTTATAATTACATTAATTATCAAATAGATTAAAATTTATTATATGTTACAAAAGTAAAAAAGCAATATGTTTAACTAATTCACATTTGTTAATAATAGCGTTATTCACAAATGTAACGAGCAAAATATTTATAAATATATAGATAAAAGAATCTGTAATTCACATCTGTAAGTTTAACTATGTAAACAAAGCAAACGCTAATTGAATAGATATATAATAAACACTAAAACAGATAGTTATAAATTGTATATAAAGCTATTATTTAATTCTATAGTAAATAATTATACAAAAGTAAATAATTCTTGTTTTTATTGTTAAATTACACACATAATAACTTAAATACCAGTATTTTATAGTATCTACATAAATAAAATATTTAATTGGAGAATACAAAATAGCTCTATATGTAAATCGCTTATGCATAGAGCTATGTAATAATATATACAATGGAGTAATTAATAAATACTTTGCTAAATAGTTGTTAGTAAAACTATAAAGTATAATAATAGTAATAAATATCTAGGTAAGTTACATGTTTACAAATGTATTTTACTAATATTTACATTTGAAAACAAAATATTTTGTACATTTGTAACAAAATACAAAATGCAATTTGTTTACAATTATATACACTTTTTTACATAAAAAATGAAGGACAGAATAGAGAAAATCATTAAAGATGAAGGAATTTCATCATCAAAATTTGCTGATGAATTAGGAATACAGCGTTCAAGTATTTCTCATATATTATCAGGTAGAAACAAACCAAGTTTAGATGTATTTCAAAGAATACTTAGAAAATATCCAAATATTAACTCAGATTGGTTAATTTTAGGAATAGGCAGTATGTATAAAGATACTAAGACTTACGAACAAAAGGATATTTTTAGTGAAATTAAGGAAGAAAAAAAGCAAGAAGTTAAAATCAGTACAAATAATAAAGAATCTATTACTCAAACTGATATAACTGAATTTAACACTACAAAGCCTAATAAAGAAATTGAAAAAATAATTATTTTTTATACAGATAAAACCTTTGACATATATAAATAGTGTAATATTACAAATATATTTATTACCTTCGTATAAATGAAAATAAACCATACAATGAGAAACATATTATTACTTATTATTAGCCTTATATTTACTTTTAATACATTTTCGCAAGATGATAAAATTAAGGCAATTGAAGGCGATTTAAAACTGGCTAAACAAAGAATGGATAGAGAAATTAATGATCCTGTTCTATCTAAAAAAGCACAAACTTGGTATTTAAGAGCTTATGTGTATAATGAGTTAGCAAAGAGTAAAGTATATAATGACTTAGAAAAGTTTCCGGGAGAAATAGCCTTAAAATCAATATACAAATGTAAAGAGCTTGATACAAAAGATGAATATTATTCTGAATTAATAACAATATTGCTTGAATTAGGACCTACATTGTATAATAAAGGAATAACAAATTACAATACAGCAGTTCAAACAAAAAAAGTAGATGGTTTTAAAACAGCACTTTACTATTTCGATAAGTTTTATGAAGTTATTGATATATTAGGAAAGGATGATAAAAAATTTATAGACCAGTTTATTAAATATAACGGGATTAATCCTCAAAAAACATATATTTATGCAGGATATGCTGCCGAACAAACCGGCAATACAGCTAAAGCTCATAAATATTACACAACAATTATTGATTTAAAAGCTACACCTGAACACGAAAAAGCAAACAGTTTTCCTTTAGTATATTTTTATGAGACAGAGCTTTTAGTTAAAGATGGCAAATTAGATGAAGCAATGAATGTTGTTTCTAAAGGAATAAGTATTTGGCCTAAAAGTCAAGAATTAACTATTTCTGCCATAAATATTTATAAACAGAAAGACGATGATGATAAGTTAGTCGAACTTATGGAAAAAGTCGTTAAATCTAACCCTGATAATGTTTCTGTATTATATACTTTAGGACGAACTTACAATAATTTATCTAAAAAGTTTAGAAAAAATGGTTACCAAGGAACATCAAATAAATATAGAAATGAAGCCATAAATGCCTATAAAAAAGCTATTGAACTAAAACCTAATAAAAAACAAACTGTATTTAGATTAAATTATAATTTGGGTATTATATATTTTAATAAAGCTGCTCGAGATTATAATAATCAGGTTGGTACCATTGATGATTATCAGAATACTTTACGTAATGCTAAGCCATATTTAGAGGCTGCAAAATCAATAAAAACTACATCAAGTATCGATAAAATGCTGTATAAAATTTACACTACCCTTGAAATGCCTGAAAAAGCCAAGACTGTTGAACAATAAATTATTAATAAATTTGTTTGTTATCGAATAGTTAAAATATTTACAGTAAATATAATATTATTCTGAACCTTGTTTCATATATACCATATTACAAGCGTAATATAAAAGTAGCGTATCCTATAATGCTTGCTCAAGCAGGTCAAATTAGTGTGCAACTTATTGATTCTATAATGGTTGGGCATGTTGGTACAGCCGAACTGGCAGCTTCGTCGTTTGCAAATTCGGTATTTATTATAGGTTTTGTTTTTGGTATGGGATTTACTTTCGGAATTACTCCATTGGTTGGTCAGGCTTTTGGAAATAGAAATGATAAAAGAGTAGGGGAGTTACTTCAAAATTCTACTGTTTTAAATACTATAATAAGCTTATTATTAACAATAATACTTTTTGGATTATCATATTTAATGCCATATATGGGGCAGCCCGAAAATGTTGTAAAACTTGCAATAGCTTATTATAGAATAATTGTTATTTCAATGTTACCATTTTTAATGTTTGCCACAATAAGGCAGTTTTTAGAAGGTTTAGGAAAAACCAAAATAGCTACAATTATTACTATTTTGGCTAATATTGTAAATATTATATTTAATTATATGTTAATATTTGGCAAATGGGGATTGCCCGAGTTAGGTTTAAATGGTGCGGGTTGGGCAACACTAATAGCCAGAATGATAATGCCTTTATTAATAATAGCTTGGTTTTTAAAATCTAAATATTATGTTAAATACAAATCTTATATTTCTGTAAAAACACTCAAAATAACCGAATTATACAAGTTATTTAAGTTTAACTTACCAATTGGTTTACAAATAATTGTAGAAGTTATTGCTTTTTCGTTTGGCGGATTAATGATGGGCTTTTTTGGAGAGGTAGCATTAGCAGCACATCAAATAGCACTTGGTTTAGCTTCGTTTACATTTATGATTGCAACAGGTTTTGGTTCGGCTACAACTATAAGGGTTTCGTTTCAGTTAGGTGCTAATAAATATAAAGAACTAAGGCTTGCAGGATTTGCATCTGTTCATTTGGTTATTGCTTTTATGACTGTAACATCAGTTTTTTTCATTTTGTTCAGAAATTATTTACCATATATGTTTACAAACGATTTAGAGGTTATTAAAATAGCATCATATTTATTAATATTTGCTGCAGTGTTTCAAATTGTTGATGGAATTCAAATTGTTTCGATTAGTGCATTACGTGCATTATCTGATGTTAAATTTGCATTATGGCTTTCCATTATTTCTTACGGAATTTTGGCTGTAGGATGTTCGTATTTATTTGCTTTTACTTTTAATTTTGGACCACAAGGAATTTGGTTTGGTTATGTTTTCGGATTATCTTTTGCCTCAATATTATTTTTACTTAGGTTTAATAAAATTACTAAAGCATTTTTAAAGCTCAAATAAATCGCGTATTCGTATAATTGTACATAAAACTTTCAAATAATCGCTTTATTTGGGCTTTAGTAATAACTAGTATATTTGTCCTATAATTTATATTATGTTAAATAGACTATTTTGCACTGCTCCCTATTCATAATTGAAATTTTAAAAAGTTCGACAATATAGACGCAGATTTTATATTATTTTTATGATATTACAAATTACGGAAATTTAACCACAAATTAACACCAATTTTAAATATACAAATTAACTTATAACTAATAATTATTCTATCTAATCGAAGGAAACTAAAGGATAAGCATAAACTAAACCTAACAGGTTTTAGAAACCTGTTAGGTTTTACAAATCTCGGTGCGTATATAATACAAACTTAAGTACGTGCGTTGAGCGAACGGCGTCAGTCGAAGTGTATAAGCCGAGAATGAAAAAACGAACAGCATCGTTCGGTCTTGATTTTTTCCTCTATTTTGCATCAAGGCAAAATGGAGTCGCCCGTCCGGCGAAAGAGGACAAATAATATAA
>CAMZKE010000134.1 GCA_947311115.1 uncultured Bacteroidales bacterium
AAAAAGAAAAAAGCATGAATAATTCCATCTAACTAAATTGGTAAAATTCTGAATATCACCAATATGGTGTTTATTAAAATTTAGTTAGATATTTTTTGCTACTTTTTCTAAAGTCTTGTAATCCGGGCTAACACAAAGATATTCTCATCAAAAATAGATATTATTTTTCAAAAAAAGAGAGCTAAAAAGCTCTCTTTTATAATATTTTATTTCAAATTGAGAATTATTTTTTCATTTCAAAATCATCAAGATATTTAATTGTATAATTTCCACTTATATAATTTTCATCTCTCATCATTTGTTTATGAAACGGAATAGTAGTTTTTATTCCTTCAATAACAAACTCGCTTAAAGCACGTTTCATTTTTGCAATAGCTTCTTCTCTTGTTTGAGCAACAGTTATTAATTTCGCAATCATTGAATCGTAATTAGGAGGAATCATATATCCTTGATAAACATGAGTATCAACTCTAACACCATGTCCTCCCGGCTTATGTAATGATGTAATTACTCCTGGTGAAGGCATAAAGTTTTTATATGGATCTTCAGCATTAATTCTACACTCAATAGCACAAAGTTGGGGAGTATAACTTTTGCCTGATATTTTTTCTCCAGCAGCAACTTTAATTTGCTCTCTAATTAAATCGTAATTTATTACTTCCTCAGTAATTGGGTGTTCTACCTGAATACGAGTATTCATTTCCATAAAATAGAAACTCTTATCAGCGTTCACCAAAAATTCGATAGTACCAACACCCTCATAATTAATAGCTTTACCAGCTTTAATAGCAGCTTCGCCCATTTTTTTACGAAGTGCATCAGTCATAAATGGCGATGGAGTTTCTTCTATTAGTTTTTGATGACGACGTTGAATAGAACAATCTCTTTCCGATAAGTGAGCTACATTTCCATATTGATCTCCAATAATTTGAACTTCAATATGGCGAGGATCTTCAAGGTATTTCTCCATATACATTCCATCGTTTCCGAAAGCTGCTTTAGATTCTTGACGAGCCGAATCCCACGCTGCCTGAAATTCATCAGATGCATTAATTACCCTCATACCTTTACCACCGCCTCCGGCAGTAGCTTTAATAATTACAGGATAACCCATTTTCTCGGCTAATTTAATACCTTGTGCAACATCTTTTAACAAGCCTTTTGAACCTGGAATTGTAGGAACTTTAGCCTTATCCATTGTTGCTTTAGCAGTAGCTTTATCACCCATTCCATCAATCATTTCAGGTGATGGACCAATAAATTTTATATTGTGCTTTTGACAAATTTTAGAAAACTTTGAGTTCTCAGATAAAAAACCATAACCAGGGTGAATTGCATCAGCATTTGTTATTTCTGCCGCAGCAATAATTGCCGGTATTTTTAAATATGACTCGCTACTTGGTGCTGGGCCAATACATACAGCCTCATCGGCAAAACGTACGTGTAAACTTTCTTTATCGGCAGTAGAATAAACAGCAACTGTTTTAACTCCCATTTCCTTACAAGTACGAATTATACGTAAAGCTATTTCGCCTCTGTTTGCAATTAATATTTTCTTAAACATATTATTTTTTTAGTTGAAAAAAAACCTGTAAAACACAGGCATATACAATAAAAATAATGTTTTATTTATGATGGATCAACCAAGAAAAGTACTTGATCAAACTCAACAGGAGTTCCATCATCAACTAATACTTTAACAATTGTTCCTAGCATTTCCGGCTCAGCTTCTATCTCATTAAAAAGCTTCATTGCTTCTAATATACATATAACTTGACCTTCAGAAATAGTGTCTCCAACATTAACAAATGCGGGTTTATCTGGTGCCGGCTTACGATAGAATGTTCCAACCATCGGAGCTTTAATCTCAATATATTTTGAGGTATCTTCTTTTGGAGCTTCTGCTACCGGAGCAGGTGCTGGTGCGGCTGCAACCGGCGCGGGTGCTGCTTGTGGAGCTACCATTGTTTGAACAGGTGCTGCCATTTGAGTTGGTACTGCAACTTGCTGTACAATTGTTTCTTGAGTGTGTTTTCCTTTTGGTGCGGCTTTTACAGTTAATTTTAAATCTTCTGTTTCAATTTTCACCTCTGTTGCTCCTGATTTGGCAACTGCTTTAATAAAATCTTGCAACTCATTGTAATTCATAGTCGATATATTTTATAGATTTTTTTATTCAAAAATTTAGTGGTGCAAGATACAATTTTTTTTAAAAAATTGATATTTTTTTATTTAACTTACCAATCATTTTTGATTAGATGTATATTTTATGTGTCTATTTTTCTAAACTTCTATAGAATTTCAACAAATGTCTTTGTGTTAAATTATCTGTTTTATAACCTAATAAACTCAATAACTTGTATGACACAACTTCAACTTTTTGTTTTTTATAAAATTTGGTATGCGATATATTTAAGAATCTAATTAACTTAAAAGCATCAAATTTTGTAAAAAATGCCTTTTTAAAAGTTTCAATATTTGATGTATTTCCACTTATTTTCACTATTTCTTTATAAAAATTTATTTCTTTAAGAAATTTTTTAACCGGTTCAGTAAAACTATTAAATAACTTATGATATTCCTCATCATTAATATTATAAAACGACTGCCATTTATCAATAAACTGCTTAATATCGATAAAACTTTGCAAACTATAAACAAAATAATCTTGATTAGTTGATTTAGATATTTCGCCTATTGCAGGACCTGTGCCAAATATAACCCTATAAGACACACGAGAAGATGGGTAAACAGTTGTTGTGTTTATTTCAATAAATTTATTTACAGGAATAATTTTTTGTAAAAAATAAAAATCTTCACCGGCTTGGTTGGGTTTCATACCGCCTTGTTTTGCATAAGTCAAGGCTCTTACCACAAAAGCCGAGCCTATTGTGTGATAGGCATAAGATACTCCAATGTACCTTAAAGCCTGATAATAATACCGTAAATATAATTCGTAATTAACAATACTTTTATAAACTATTTCTTTTTCCGCTACTCCATCTATTGGGTGCTCGTAATATATTGTTGCAGCATTAATTTTTTCATCAGAAAAAACTCGTTCTATTTCGGTTAAATAGTTTTTTGCTACATAAGTGTCGGCATCTAAACTTGTAATAACACCATTAACGCCCAATTCGTAAAACCGTGATAAGGCTTCGTCCATACCGTACTTACGCGCTAAACCTGCTCCTGCTAATTTCTTTGGTAAGTTTTCAAAAAGAAAAGGGTAAAAACTCAATTTTTCAGTATTATTTTCATCGGCAAACGACAAAAGCTCATTGTAAGTTTTTCTATTTTGCTCAACAACACTATGTTCTGCAACTTCAGAACTATTAATTATAAGAATTACCTCTACATTTTTTTGTGATTTATCACAATCAATTATCGATTGTAAATACTTAGTTATTTCAGGTTCGTTTAATACAGGAATTACTATAATATTAAACAAGCCCTTGTTAGGGCTTGTTTTAATTAGTTTATCTATTTTTTTATGTCGAGATAAATATTTTTCCAATTATTTTTCTTCTTTTGGATTTTGAGCATCGTATCTTTTATTAAGCAAGTCTAAAATTGTTGATGTTATATCAGCACTTTTTTTTGCATAAATAATAGCTCCTTTTGTTAAAATAAAATCATAGCCTGCCTCTTTATTCCAATTATTTATAAAATTATATATTGTATCTTGTATTTGTTTATCTAAATCCATTTTATGTTTCTCTAAATCTTGCGACAATTTAACATTAAGATTTTGAAGGTCTTGCTCTTTTTGCATAAGCTGTTGTCCTTGCATTTGATAACTCTCTTGCGATAAAAATCCGTTTGCAGCTTCTTTTTGTTTAAATGCCATAACTTCTTTTTCTAAATCGCTACGTTTTTTGTTAAACTCATTTTCAGCACGATTATATTTATTTGTAAGCTTTTTTTCAAGAACTTTATAATACTTATAATTTAAAAGCATACTATCAACATTAATATATGCGATTTTGCCTGAAGCTGAACTATTGGCAATATTTACTTTTTCGGTATTATTATTTACGGGTGTTTCTAAACTATCGTTGTTATCAACCTCAGTTTTGTTTGTACTATTATTACAAGATATTGCAAAAATTGCAAATAAACTTACCGCACCTATTTTTAATATTTTCATTACAATAATTTTAATTATTAAATTTTGACAAATGTATAAAAATTTGATTAGAAAAGTGTAATAGATAATCCAACAGAAAAAGGAATTATTTCAGGGGCTTTATCTTTTTTAAACAAATTTGTTAACGCATAATAAGCTGTTAAATTAAATTTCCCGTATCCTGCACGCACAAACACTCCATATCTGTAAGTTAATATATTATTAATTTTATAAATTTTATATTTAATTTGTGAATTCTCATTTAAAAAATGAAAATTATCTCCTTCGTATTTTGTGTATCGCTGTATATTATATCCTATTTTAAATCCTAACACAAACTTAATATTACGTTTTTTTGCAATTGGGCGTGTCCTAAATCGTAATTCTATAGGAATATCAATATATACTGTTGAAATTTTATTTGTAGAATAATCAACACTATCAGGTATTTGTACAAATAATGTGTAACCTAACGAATCGTAAAATTGCGTGTTACTTTTTATATTTTGAACACTTATCCCTGTTCCGCCGGCAATACTTATGTTTCTATTACGCCAAAATATTGGTTTCATATAATATAAGTCTATTCCTGCCGAATAAGGTTTTATTTCCATTTCTTTAGGATAACCAAGCCATCTATCAGCATTAATATTAAATACAATTTGCTCTTCGGGTATATCTCTATATTCGCGTAATTCTTGCACTTGTGCAAACAAACTATACGATATAATAATAAATAAATATGTTAGTTTTCTTTTCATAAAAAAGCTCACTTCAAAGATATTAATTTGATTTTATATTCACTAATTATTTATTTTGGCATTTCTAATAATTTAAACATATCAATTTATCAAAAATAAAAAACATCTGTATTAGTAAATAAAAATATAAATTAATAACTTGCAATCGATTTATATAAATACATTAAAATGGATTTTATTTCAAACGAAGGAAACGGTAAAGGCTACGTAAAAATAGATAGGTACGACGATAAAACTACTAAAGAATTATCAAAAAACTATAAAAATATATTAACCAGTATTGGAGAAGATGTCAATAGAGAAGGACTTGAAAAAACTCCGGTGAGAGTTGCAAAAGCAATGCAATTTTTGCTTCAAGGTTATAATCAAGACCCCGAAGCAATTCTTAAATCGGCACTTTTTAAAGAAGACTATAAGCAAATGGTAATTGTAAAAGATATTGAATTATACTCAATGTGCGAACACCATATGTTACCATTTTTTGGCAAGGCACACGTAGCATATATTCCTAACGGATACATTACAGGTTTAAGTAAAATAGCAAGAGTTGTTGAGGCTTATGCTCGCCGATTACAAGTACAAGAACGACTTACAACACAAATAAAAAATGTAATTCAAGACACTTTAAATCCGCTTGGAGTAGCTGTTGTTATTGAAGCTCAACATATGTGTATGCAAATGCGTGGTATTCAAAAACAGAACTCAGTAACCACTACTTCCGACTTTACAGGAGCTTTTTTAAAAGAAGCTACTCGCGAAGAATTTATTCATATTATTGGGTCTAAATTGCATTAGGTTGTGAGACATGAGACACTAGATGTGAGACATGAGAAATAAATAATAATAATAACAGCTTCAAAAAAGCCCTCTCCTTTTGGGGAGGGTTGGGAGGGGCTTTAACAAATAAAATATGCAAAAACAGTTAGTAGAATGTGTCCCTAATTTCTCTGAGGGAAAAGATATGGACATAATAAAGCAAATTACAAACGAAATTGAATCGGTTGACGGAGCAAAACTTTTAGATGTTGACCCGGGTGCAGCAACAAACCGAACAGTAGTAACTATTGTTGGTGAACCTGAACCTGTTTTAGAAGCTGCTTTTCGTGCTGTAAAAAAAGCAAAAGAACTTATTGATATGAGTAAACACAGCGGCGAACACCCTCGTTTTGGAGCTACTGATGTTTGCCCTTTAGTTCCGGTTTCTAACATTACAATGGAAGAAACAGTAAAGCTAGCACATAAACTTGCAAAACGAATTGGAGAAGAATTAGAATATCCTGTTTATTGTTACGAATTTGCAGCAAGTAATGAAAAACGTCGTAACCTTGCAAATGTAAGAAGTGGTGAATACGAAGGCTTAAAAGATAAACTTGCAAAACCTGAATGGAAACCTGATTTTGGACCAGCAAAATTTGTTGAACAAACAGGAGCCACAGCAGTAAGTGCACGTAACTTCCTGGTTGCTTATAACTTTAACCTAAACACAACTTCAACACGTCGTGCAAATGCAATTGCTTTTGATGTTCGTGAAGCCGGGCGTTTTAAACGAGAAGGTAATCCTGCTACGGGAAAATTTGTATTAGACGAAAACGGAAATAAAATACGTATTCCGGGAACACTAAAAAAAGCAAAAGCTATTGGCTGGTATATCGAAGAATATGGCATTGCTCAAATTTCTATGAATTTAACCGATATTTCAGTAACTTCTGTTCATAAGGCTTGGGACGCTGTTGTTGATAGTGCTACAAAACGTGGTATTAGAGTTACAGGTTCTGAACTTGTTGGATTAATTCCTTTACAAGCAATGCTCGATGCAGGTAAACATTTCTTACGTAAACAAAATAGGTCCTTAGGTGTTGACGATACCGAATTAATTAAAATTGCTGTAAAATCATTAGGGTTAGACGATTTAAAACCTTTTAATCCAAAAGAAAAAATTATTGAATATATTCTTGAAGATGAATCTACAAAGCCATTAATAAATATGACTTTATCTGGTTTTACTAACGAAACAGCATCAGAAAGTCCTGCACCCGGAGGTGGTTCAATTTCGGCATATATGGGTGCTATGGGTGTTGCACTTGGTACAATGGTTGCAAACTTATCATCTCACAAAGCCGGTTGGGACGAGCGTTGGGAAGAATTTTCTGATTGGGCTGTAAAAGGACAATATTACAAAGATGCCTTAGTAAATATGGTTGACGAAGACACAAATGCTTTCAATAAAATAATGGATGCTTTTGGATTACCAAAAGGCTCTGATGAAGAAAAAGCCTCACGAACTCAAGCAATACAAGATGCAACAAAGTATGCTACCGAAGTTCCATTTAAAGTTATGCAACTGTGTTACAATAGCATGGAAGTAATTAAAGCAATGGCAGAAATAGGAAATCCTAATTCGGTAACCGATGCCGGTGTTGGTGCTTTAGCTGCACGTTCAGGCGTAATGGGTGCATTTTTAAATGTTAAAATTAATGCCTCAGGACTAAAAGACCGAGCTTTCGCCGATAAAATTTTAAAAGACGGTGAAGAACTTCAAGAAAAAACTATTGCTCTTGAAAAAGAAATTCTTAATATTGTTAATGGAAAGATATAAAAAGCCTCACACACCCCTCTCCTTTTGGAGAGGGCTTTTTAATCTGTTTGGGTTTAATTCCCCGTCTCTTGGGACGTATAAAAGAATAGTATTCCAAAACGATACCTCGTCCGCTTGCGGCGAGGAGATTCATTTAAAGCAAAAGTTAAGATGAAAAACATTATTCTAATAATATCTATTTTTGCAGTAATAATATCTTATTCGCAAGACAAAAAATATGCAAAACAATGTTTAACAAAACTTGTATCGCCAGAATTTCATGGACGTGGTTTTGCTGAAAATGGCGACAAAATATCTGCAAATTTCATTATTAATGAACTGAAAAAAAATAACATAAAACCAATTACTGACAAATACACTCAAGATTTTGGGTTTGCAATAAACACTTTCCCCTATCCTGTTTCTATATCTATAAACAAAAAAAAACTAAAACTTGGCTCTGAATATTTAATTCAACCATTATCAGGAACAATAAAAGGCAAATTCAAATTTGAATATTTAGACTCAACAAAAACAGATTATAATAACAAATTTGTTGTTATTGATAAAAAGCGACTACCTACTTTCAGCAATTATAGACTTCAAGAAATTGAATATACAAACAATATTAATGCAAAAGGAATAATAGAAATTATTGATGGCAATTTAATGCAAGTACAAAGCCAAATAGAAAAAAATTATGTATGGCTCCAAATAAAAAGAGAAAGTTTTGATTCTACAGCAACATCAATAAATGTGGATATTGAAAATAAGTATTATTACAACTATCAATCGCAAAATATTTGTAGCTATATAAAAGGAGATGTTGATAGTTTTATTGTTATTACTTGCCACTACGACCATGTTGGAGAAGTTGGTAAAGAAGCTATTTTTCCGGGTGCAAACGACAATGGAAGCGGTACAGTTACCGTATTAGATTTAGCAAAACATTATGCAAAGCTCAATAAAAAGCCCCACTACTCTATCGCATTTTTATTTTTTAGTGCCGAAGAAGTTGGTTTGTTAGGGTCAAAATACTTTGCATTAAACCCAAGCATTGATTTAAAAAAAATAAAATTTTTATTAAACTTAGATATGATTGGAAGTGGCGAAAAAGGAATTGCCATTGTTAATGCAAAAGAAAACCCAAAAGCTACCGAATTAATTAAAACTATTAACAATAAAAATAAATACTTCAAGCATATAAAAATAAGAGGCAATGCCAAAAACAGCGACCACTATTATTTTTCACAAGTTGGAGTTCCTGCAATTTTTATTTACACCGAAGGAAACTATAAAGAATATCATAGCATTTACGATAAATATGTTGATAAACTCTTAACCAGATATGAGCAAATGTTTGGCTTGGTTACTAAATTTATTGATGAATACAAGTAATTTTACAAATCCCAACCTATACCAAAAGTAAATACATAATCGTAAGGTCTTATATCAGCTATTGGTTTTGTATCGTAATTATAATCAACACTTGTTTTTAAATAAAAATCAGTAGTAATATCATATTTTATATTTACGTTTATAATTGTTCGTAACCTACCTCTCTCTGTAAAACTAGGAAACATATATACACTCGAAAACAAATTAATATGGTTAAAATAAAACCAATGAAATTCTGTACCAAATTTCCCTTCAATACTTTGTTTATCGTTTACCGCATCAACATAGTCTTCAACAGAAAAAGCACTTCCTAAAAACACATTAAAATATACTTGATTAGTTCTAACTATATATTTACCAAAGCCCAAACTGTAATTACTTCTTAAGTTAAGTTGTTGTTCGTTATTACTATAATAATTGGCATCAATAGATGCAAACAAACCATAATGAAAAAAATATTTTATACCAAAACCACCATTATTTCTTTTTGTTGGACTTACATTGCGTTGAGCATTTTGTACAGTATTAAAAAATGCCGAAAAACCCCATTTTTCTTTATTATAACTTGTATTTATATCTCCATTTAACTGATGCATTTCGTTTGCACTTGTAAATGAATATCCAAAATCTAATGAAAGTTTTAAAACATCTAATAAACTTCCCTTTTTTATCTCTTCAAAATCAACAATATTATATGTTGGCATAACTAAAGTTCCTTTTTCTTTATCAATAACGAGCACCTTATTACCTGAAGTATCAATCTTAATTATGCCATAAAACCTGCCACCATTATTTAAAATAATTCTATATTTCTTTTTTGATGACATAGTTTTAACCTTAAGCCACTCAATTTTAAAATCGGATTCACTATAAATTGTCGACATTGTAACAACACCTTCTTTTAACTTTTTTATTTTGCCAACTAATATATTATTGTCGTTTGTAATAATGCTATCAGTTTGCGAATAAGATAATAAGTAAAACAGGAAAAACAGGATTAACAATAAGTATCTTTTATACATCAATTTGTGTTTATATTGCAAATTTAATATATTTTTAAATCGAAGCAATAATTTAAGCACACTTAATATTTATATTTATTATATTGCAAGCTAAAGATAATTGCAAATTACATTTTTGAAAAAAATACTATACATATTATTAATGTTCAAACTTATTGGGACTATAAACGCCCAAACAGATATAATAACAATAAGCAAAATAAACATTACAGGAAATAAAGTAACAAAACAAAAAATTATTTTAAAAGAACTTACTTTTAATAACGGCGATACAGTTAAAGCAAATAAAATAGACTCACTTTGTAAAAAAAGCCAAGAAAATTTAATGAACACTTCATTATTTAATTTCGTTAATATTAAGTACACAATAAATAACAACCAAGCAAACATAAAAATAAATCTTATTGAACAGTGGTATATATGGCCTATTCCAATTTTTGAACATGCCGATAGAAATTTAAGTTCATTTTTTCATAATGGTGATTGGTCTCGAATAAATTATGGTGCTTTTTTAGCAATTTACAATTTTAGAGGTCGTAAAGAGGTTCTCAAATTTAAAGTACGATTTGGGTACAAACAACAGTTTGGCTTTATGTACTCAAAACCTAATTTAGATAAAAAACAAAAACACGGTTTAAGTATAGAATCATCTTATTTCAGACAACACGAACTTGCTTATACTACCCAAAACAATCAATTAGTATATTACCGTAACGATAGCAAATTTACAAAGACAAGTTACAGAGCAACAGTTGGTTATCAATACAGGCAAACACTTTACACATATCATAAATTTTCGTTACAATATAATAATATACAAGTAAACGATTCTATTTCTATTAAAAACCCTGAATATTTAGGCGACAGTGCTACAAACACACAACATTTAAGTATTAGCTATGGTTTTACAAACGACAAACGTAACTATGTATATTATCCTACAAACGGGCATTATTTTAACACAATAATTTCATATAAAGGTTTTATTTTTACACAAACAAATCTAGCATATATAAAAAGTAGTTTCAGATGGTACCAACCTCTAATAAAACGTTTATTTTTTGGACAAAACATATCAGGCAAACTATCAAACAAGTACGAGCAACCCTACTATTTAATTGAAGGGTTGGGTTATGCAGATGTAATTAGAGGCTACGAATATTACGTTATTGATGGCAACAATAATATAATTATTAAAAACAATTTACGCTTTAATCTTATTAAACGAAAAGATTTCAAAATGGGATTTATTCCTTGGGAACAGTTTAATAGGTCATATATTGCTGTGTATTTGAATACTTATTTTGATGCAGGATACGTTTACAACCCATACGAACCAACTAATACAACCAACACTATGGTTAACTCGTGGCAATACAGTGGAGGCATTGGCATAGACATAGTTACATATTACGATACTGTTTTCAGAATAGAATATTCTATAAATAAATTTGGAGAAAGTGGATTTTTTATTCATCTTGGTAGTGGAATTTAAATTATTATTAAATGAAAATTGCAATATACGGGCACCCTTTTGATGATACCTCTGATGGGTTTATAAATAAGATGTTTAACATACTTTTTAAAAAAAATGTTGACGTAATTATTTACAAACCATTTTACGATTTTTTAGCCGAAAATTTCAGCATAAATCTAAATAAAGCAAAAGTTTTTAATTCTTGTAAAGAAATAACAACCGATTTAAAATTTATTATAAGCATTGGTGGCGACGGTACTTTTCTCGAAACTGTAGGATTTGTTCGTGATAAAAATATTCCAATAGTAGGTATTAATAGCGGTCGTTTAGGTTTTTTAGCTAATATTGCAAAAAGCGAAGTAGAAAAAGCCGTTAATAATTTAATTAACAACAACTACAAAATTGAAGAACGTGCTTTGTTAGAGTTAAACACAAACAGCAAACTTTTTAACGATTTCAACTACGCACTTAACGATATTACAATTCAAAAAACCTACTCTTCATCAATGATTGAAGCTAAAGTTTTAATTGACGATGAGTATTTAAACACATATTTAGCCGATGGCTTAATAATATCAACACCAACAGGCTCAACAGCTTACAACTTAAGTGCAGGAGGTCCAATAGTTGTACCAAACTCAAATAACTTTATAATTACACCTCTATCACCGCATAACCTCACAACCCGCCCAATTGTTTTAGACGATGACAAAGAAATTACAATAACCGTAAAAGGCAGAAGCAAAGAGTTTATGGCATCATTAGATTACAAATCTGTAACTTTTAAAGATAATTTAACTATAAAAATAAAAAAAGCCAATTTCACAATAAAAGTTATTAAATTAGAAGGTATAAGCTTCTACAAAACTATTAGAGACAAACTAATGTGGGGAGTTGACCGTCGTATTTCTCTATAATTTATTACCAAGCAAAAAAATAATAATAACCAAGCAAACTCTATTGTTAATTATATTATTATTTCATAATATTGTAAAACCTAACACAGATATTTATGAACACAGAAATTAATACAAATACACCTATAAATTATGAGGTTGTAAAACAAAAAATAAAAGAGAGCGGATTAAAAAATGTTGGTTCTGCATCAATTCGCGAACTTGTTAGACTGGTTAACGAAATAGAAAGCGAAACAGGCGACAAATTCGTAAGAATGGAAATGGGCGTACCTGGTCTGATGCCTCCGGAGGTAGGAACTAATGCCGAAATTGAAGCTCTTAAAAAAGGAGTTGCCTCAAAATACCCTATGATTGATGGAATTCCTCAATTAAAAGATGAAATTTCGTTATTTGTAAAGAATTTTTTAGATATAGATGTAAACCGAAACGGTTGCATACCTACAGTAGGTTCAATGCAAGGCGGATTTGCAGTATTTCTAATGAGTCAAAATATTAGTAAAACAAATAATAAAACTTTATTTATAGACCCTGGTTTTCCCGTTCAAAAACAGCAATTAGATGTGTTAAGTTTAGATTATGATACTTTTGATGTTTATAATTACAGGGGGAATAATTTAAGAGAAAAACTTGAATCTTACCTTTCTGATGGCTCATATACAACAATTATATATTCTAACCCAAATAACCCATCTTGGATTTGTTTTTCAGAAACAGAATTACAAATAATTGGAGAAGTCTCAAACAAATATAACGTAACAGTTGTTGAAGATTTAGCATATTTCGCAATGGATTTTCGTAAGGATTATTCAAAACCGGGACAAGCCCCATACCAACCTACTGTTGCAAAATACACCGACAATTGGATTCTGCTAATATCAAGTTCAAAATCATTTAGCTACGCAGGACAACGTATAGGTATGCTTGTAATTTCTGACACCCTGTATAATAAACAATTTGATTCTTTAAAAGAAAAATTTGGCAATTCAGGTTTTGGATACAATATGGTTTATAAAATATTATACTCCTTATCTTCAGGCACATCACACTCTCCACAATATGGATTATACGCAATGTTAAAAGCAGTAAATAGTGGCAAATTTAACTTTGTTGATGATATTAAAGTATATGGAGAAAGGGCAGGTATGATGAAAAAACTATTTGTAGAAAACGGCTTCAAAATTGTTTACGATAAAGATGAAGACGAACCTCTTGCGGATGGTTTTTATTTTACTGTTTCTTACCCCGGATTAACAGGAGAAGAACTTATTGAAGAATTTATGTATTACGGCATTAGTGCTATTTCGTTAAAAATAACAGGTAGCGAGCGTACCGAAGGAATTAGGGCTTGCGTATCGCAAACATCGAAAGAACAATTTGCTGATTTAGAATATCGTTTAAAAGAATTTAATAAAAATCATAAATAATTTTAATGAAAAAATCGGATATAATTTTTATCGCTTTAGCGCTTTTATTAGTATTAAGTTTTTTGCCATTTCCATTTTTGGATAACTATCACACCATAATTTTCAACCCAAAATACTGGTACATAAGCAGTTTTATCAAGTTTGGTATTTTAGCAACATTAGGCGAAAGCTTAGGTTTAAGAATTTCAAAAGGCGTTTATAACTTTAATGGCTTTGGACTTTTACCAAGAGCAATAGTTTGGGGTATATTAGGAGTTTTAATAAAAATTGCATTTGTTGTTTTTGCCGTAGGTACACCCGTTATGCTAGAAAAACTTTTTGGAGTATCAGGAGCCGTAAACTCAATGAAAGCAAACAGCATTTTTGATGCCATTAACGGAAATTTAGGTGTAACCAGAATAATAACAGCATTTGCAATTAGTGCATTAATGAACTTAATTTTTGCACCTGTATTTATGACATTTCACAAAATTACAGATATGCATATTACCGATAACAAAGGTACTTTATCCGGTTTTCTCACACCCATTAAATATTATAAAATTTTTCCAAAAATAAACTGGTCAGTTCAATGGAATTTTGTATTCAAAAAAACCATTCCGTTTTTTTGGATTCCTGCCCATACAATTACATTTCTAATGCCATCTGAATACAGAATAATTTTTGCTGCAATTTTAGGAATAGTTTTAGGTGTTATTTTATCAATAGCCGCAAATAAAAAATAAAATTTAATGAAAACAATTTTAATTATTATTGTAATTTGCATTTCAATTATTTCAATTAATGCACAAGACTCTATACCTCCAATAAAAAATAAACACAAAATTTTCGCAAACATATTTACAGGAGGCTACTACAATTTCAATACAAAAAAACCGAATGTAGGATTTGAGTTATCAACAGCATTATTAGGCTACAAATTTCAAAAATCGAAAGACCTGCAATTTACTTTAATTTACGACGTAACACATACTACAGGCGGCATACAAGTTAAAGATACTTCAGGTAACCTTTTACCTGTAAATTATTTTGCAGGAAGCGAATACACTGCTTTTCTTAAAATGGCAGAAATAAAATGGTACTTTGCCAAAAACTTTAGCCTTTCTGCAGGTCAATTACTCAATCAACAATACTTAACCAGGCAAGATAAAATTTGGGGACACCGTTATGTTATGACCACCTTGCAAGAATTATTTAGAATGGCAAACCCAGCTGATTTTGGAATGCGAGTAGAATATTCAAACAAAAAAACTTTTGCCCTATCATTAGGAGCTAATAATGGAAATGGCCCCTTCTATCATCAAGATACCCTTGGAATTGTAGAATACACAAGCAATTTAGAAATTTTTCTTATAAAAGATTTTTTATTTAAGACATTTGTTAGTCTAACACCGGCTACTTACGACACCAAAAATAATTTAAAAACAGCATTTTCAGGGTTTTTAGCCTATCAAAAACCAAAATACACACTTGGAATTGAATATTCATATACAAATAATATTCACTTTACAAATACTAACTACTCAGGAGCTTCAATTTTTGGCTCATATAAATTTACTCCAAAATGGGAATTTTTTGCTCGGTATGATTATGTTGATAATTCTGCTGTAGCACAAAATGAAAAACTATATATAGGTGGTTTTCAGTACCAACCATTCAAAAGCCTATACTTATCTCTTAATTACAGATATTGGCAAAAGTCAGAAATTCAACAAATATATTTTAATTTAGGAGCTCGCTTTTAAAAAAATAAAACTTGTTAATTAATTTATTGAAAAAATACATAAAAAAAATGTATTTTTGAAAAGTATATACTATTGCTTTTAATAATTATGAAATAGTGTATAATAAGAAAACATATAATTTTCCGCCAAAAACTGGTCAGAGGTTATATGTTCTAATAAAACAAAAAAAAATGAGTAAATTATTATTATTAGGAGATGAAGCTATTGCCCAAGCAGCAATAGACGCAGGAATGTCAGGCATGTACGCCTACCCGGGAACACCATCAACAGAAATAATGGAGTACATACAACATTCAAAACTAGCAAAAGAGTACAAAATTCACTCTGATTGGTCAACAAACGAAAAAACTGCTATGGAAACCGCACTTGGCATGTCGTATGCAGGAAAACGCAGTATGGTTGCAATGAAACATGTAGGGCTAAATGTTGCTGCCGATGCATTTGTTAACTCATCAATTACAGGTGTAAACGGCGGTATTATTGTTGTAGTTGCCGACGACCCATCAATGCACTCATCACAGAATGAACAAGATAGTCGGTTTTATGGTAAGTTTTCATTAATGCCTATAATGGAACCAAAAAACCAACAAGAAGCTTACGATATGGTTTACGAAGGTTTCGAGATGTCAGAAAAACTTAACGTACCTATTTTACTTAGAATAACTACACGTTTAGCACACTCACGAGCAGGTGTTGAAAGAAAAGAAGTTCAAAAACACAACAAATTAATACTTCCTAAAAACCCAACACAATTTGTTCTTTTGCCATCTATTGCAAAAGTTCAATACAAAGAACTTTTAGACAATCAAGCAGAGTTTATCCGTTTATCAGAAGAATCTAAATATAATACTTATACTGATGGTACTGATAAAAAATTAGGAGTTATAGCTTGTGGTATTTCAATAAATTATTTAAATGAAAATTATCCTGAAGGAGTACCATTTCCGGTATTAAAAATTAGCCAATATCCAATTCCAAAAAAATTGGTTGAAAAAATAATGGCTGAATGCGATGAAGTTTTAGTTTTAGAAGATGGCTATCCATTTGTTGAAGAACAGATTAAAGGAGTACTTGAAAACGAGCCTATCAAAGGTCGTTTAGATGGTTCGCTTCCTCGCGATGGTGAATTAAACCCTAACATTGTAAAGAGAGCAATTACAGGCGAACAATTCGAAATAACAATACCTGAAATTGTTGAAGGTCGTCCACCAGCACTTTGTAAAGGTTGTGGACATATTGATGCTTACCAAGCACTAAACATGGCTCTTAATAAGTATGGAAAAGGTAGAGTTTTCTCAGATATTGGATGCTACACATTGGGAGCACTAGAACCTTATAATGCAATTAACACTTGTGTTGATATGGGAGCCTCAATAACAATGGCAAAAGGTGCAGCCGATGCAGGTTTAGTTCCTTCGGTAGCAGTAATTGGAGATTCAACTTTTACTCACTCAGGAATGACTGGTTTACTTGATGCCGTTATAGAAAATACGCCAATAGTAGTTTTAATATCGGATAATTACACAACAGGTATGACAGGTGGACAAGATTCGCACGCTCTTGGCAGAATTGAAAAAATTTGCGAAGGATTAGGCGTACTTCCTGAACATATTAGAGTATTCAATCCTATTGCAAAAAATATGGATAAAATGGTGGCTATTTTAGAAGAAGAATTAGCTTACGATGGTATTTCTGTTGTTATTCCACGCCGTCAGTGTGTTCAGACAATGAGAAATAAAGAATTAGTGGCAAAAGTAAAAGAATTAAAACTTAACGATTTTGAATAACCCTAAATTATGAAAACAGATATAATAATAGCAGGAGTTGGAGGACAAGGAATTGTCTCTATTGCAGCAACAATTGGAATGGCTGCTTTACACGAAAATTTAAATTTAAAACAATCTGAAATTCATGGGATGAGTCAACGTGGTGGTGATGTTTCTTCTAATATGCGTATTTCTTCAAACGAAATTGCTTCAGATTTAATACCTTACGGTCAAGCAGATTTAATACTTTCTATCGAGCCAATGGAATCGTTACGATATTTACCATATTTATCTAAAACAGGTTGGTTAGTAACAAATTCTGCACCATTTATAAACATTAATAATTACCCTGAATTAGATGATGTTGTAGCAAAAATTAAATCGCTACCACACAACGTAATAATTAATGCAGACGCAATTGCTGCTGATATAGGCTCACGACGTTCATCAAACATTGTAATGTTAGGTGCGGCAAGCCATTTTATTGACATGAATTTTGACAGTTTAAAAGAAGGTTTACGTCAAATTTTTGGAAGAAAAGGTGATGCCGTTGTTGATGCTAACATTAAAGCTTTAGAAGCAGGAAGAAAATATGTAGCTGATAATTACAAATTGTAAACTCAACAATATTTTACATACATAAAAAAAAGACGCTTTTGCGTCTTTTTTTATGTATACACCTACTACTCAGGCCTAAACCTCTTTGTTTGTTCAAAAACATTTTCTAAAATCTTTTTATCTATATCGCTAAATTCAATACCTCTACGAGCCATAACAACTTCAGCAACCTCATAAGCTTTTTTAAGTGCATAAGTTTTAAAACCAGATGCCCCACCCCATGAAAATGATGGAATAAAATTCCGAGGAAAATCTGAACCAAAAATATTTGCAAACACACCAACAACAGTTCCTGTATTAAACATTGTATTTATTGCAGATTTTGAATGGTCGCCCATAATTAATCCACAAAATTGCAAACCTGTTTTATCAAACCTTCCAGTTCCATAGTTCCACAAACGAACTTTTACATAATTATTTTTTAGGTTTGAGTTGTTTGTATCTGCACCCAAATTACACCAACGACCAAGCACCGCATTACCCAAAAAGCCATCGTGTCCTTTATTTGAATATCCAAAAATAACTACATTATTTAACTCCCCTCCAACTTTTGAATAAGGGCCAATTGTAGTAGGTCCATAAATTTTTGCTGACAGTTTTACACCTGAATGTTCGCAAAGTGCAAAAGGCCCACGAATTACTGAGCCTTCCATTATTTCTGAATCTTTTCCAAGATAAACAAAACCTTCGTTCGCATTTATTGTTACAAACTCGGCTTTTACACCTTCTTCAACAAAAATATTTTCATTACCAAGTATGTTGTTTGTTGAACTAAGTTTTTGCGATTTTCTACCTTCGGTAATTAATTTATAATCTAACTCTAAAATTTCGCCATTCTTACCAAAAATATCCCAAGTATTAGCAATTAATGTTATTTCGCCTTCGTAATATACCGTTTCTAACTGCATTTCAGTATATGGGTCATTTTTTTTATATGCAATAACTATATTGTCCTTTACAAGTTTCTGGTTTAGTTGTAACCTATTAACCTCATCAATAATTTGTAAATTTGCTACAACTGATGAATTTAAAAAAAAATTTTCAGGTTCTAACTTTAATGGAAATTTTTCAGATAAATAATCTTGTGTTAAATATGATGAAATATTATTTGTTAATTTATCCCAACGCTCCTTCATTGTTAATATACCAACTCTAATTTCACCTATTGGCGCTGTAAAAGTAAACGGTAATAAATTAGTCCTTAACTTATTATCTTCAAAAAGTATATAATTCATTTTTATAAGTTTTATTATGCTAATTTATAATTTTTAATCAAAATATTGTCATTTTTTTATCAGAATAAATTATTTACATCTTTTAACTAAAATAAATACGCTTACTCTTTACTTTAGCTTGTTAATGTATTATATTTGCAAGTTTTAGATATATTAGATTTTATGGCTAAAAACAAAGACCAAGTAACAAAGCGAAGACTTCAAACATCATATATAACAACAATAGTAAGCATTACCCTTGTTTTATTTCTTTTAGGAGTAATGGGTTTATTAATTCTTAATTCTAAAAAACTTTCTATTTACGTTAAAGAAAACATTGGATTTTCTGTAATTTTAAAAGAAAACTCAAAAGAAGCTGATATTATAAAGCTACGCAAACAATTAGATGCTACAAAATATATAAAATCTACACGATTCATTACAAAAGACGAAGCTGCTGAAGATTTAAAAAAAGAGCTTGGGGAAGATTTCACTGAATTTATAGGATACAATCCATTATTATCATCAATAGATGTTAAACTTTATGCCGATTACACAAATGCAGACAGTTTAGCAGTAATTGAAAGCGATTTGGCACGTTATAACAATCTTGTAAAGGAAGTTTTTTATCAGAAAAACCTAATATCGATAGTAAACCAAAACGTAAAACGAATAAGTATTGTATTATTAATTTTTTCAGGATTATTATTCTTTATTTCGTGGGCATTAATTAATAATACTATCCGATTATCGGTTTATTCAAAACGTTTTTTAATAAAAACTATGCAACTTGTTGGAGCCACGAAAGGCTTTATACGAACTCCTTTCTTAAATTCGGGTACTATTGCCGGTATTATTGGAGGAGTGATAGCAAACTTAATGCTTGTTATTATAATTAGATATACCGAAAAAGAATTTGAAGGAGCAATTAGTTTTGCCGATTTAAACATACTAATAGTTTTATTTAGCGGAATTATTGTTTTAGGGGTAATAATTTCACGAATTTCAGCATTTTACGCTGTAAATAAATATCTAAAAATAAAAGGAAAAGAACTTTATTATAAATAAATTTTACAAAATGAGTAACGAACAAAACAAAGACAGAGGGTTTGCAATTGGGAAACAAAATTATATCTTGTTAATGATTGGTTTTATAATTATTGTAATTGGATTTATGCTTATGGCAGGTGGAGCATCTGAAGACCCAAATAAATTCAGTACTGAAATATTTTCTTTTAGAAGAATTACTTTAGCACCAATAATTGTACTTTTTGGTTTTATTTTCGAAATTTTTGCAATTATTATTAGTCCAAAAACTTTAGCTAAATATATTAAGTTTTAATTCATTTTTCATTGAAAGCTATAAGGTATTGTTTTTTATAAACAAAAACCTAACAAATTAAAACTTATAAAAGTTTCAAGCGTATTACACTTTTGAAACTTAAAAATAAATATTATGACTTGGATTGACGCATTAATTATTGCTATTATTGAGGGACTTACAGAATTCCTTCCTGTTTCATCAACGGGCCACATGATTATTACCCAAAAACTTTTAGGTACAGAAATGACTGACTTTTACAAGCTATACATAATTGTAATTCAGTTTGGTGCAATTTTATCGGTAGTAGCATTATATTGGCGTAAGTTTTTACAATCGTTTAAGTTCTATCTTAAACTATTGGTTGCATTTTTACCTGCAGCATTTTTCGGTTTATTATTTAGCGATAAAATTGACGAACTTTTAGAAAGTGTAACAGTTGTTGCATCAATGTTAGTCTTAGGAGGAATTGTACTCGTTTTTGTAGACAAATGGTTTAAAAATAATGATAGTATCAAAAATCAGGAAGTAACATATAAAAAATCTCTAATAATTGGTTTTTTCCAAGTTATAGCAATGATACCTGGCGTATCTCGTTCTGCATCAACAATTATTGGTGGAATGACTCAAAAATTGAACAGAAAAACAGCCGCTGAATTTTCGTTTTTTTTAGCAGTACCAACCATGTTTGCTGCATCGGCATATAAATTATTACAAAATATTTTAGATGATAAATTATCTGTAATAACTGATAATATCGGCATTTTGATTTTTGGAAATATTGTTGCGTTTATTGTAGCACTAATTGCTATGAAAACTTTTATTGCATTTTTAACAAAAAACGGTTTTAAAGTTTTTGGATATTATAGAATTGTAGTAGGAGCTATTATTTTAATTCTTGTAGCATCAGGTGTTGAACTTAATATTATTTAATGAATTTTATTGAAGGAGAAGTAATAGCAATTAACAAAGATGTTGATTGGACATCGTTTGATGTTGTAAATAAAATTAGATACTTAATAAAGAAAAAGTATAATATAAAAAAAATTAAAGTAGGACACGCTGGCACTTTAGACCCAAAAGCTACAGGCGTTATAATTATTTGCACAGGAAAAAAAACAAAAGAAATAGACAAATATGTTTCCGACAAAAAGGAATATATAGCAGAAATAAAATTGGGTGAAACAACTCCATCTTTTGATAGAGAAACAGAACCTGATAATTTTTTTGAAACTAAACATATTACATCTGACAAAATAAAAGAGGTTATAAAATCGTTTATCGGAAAACAAGAACAGATACCTCCAATGTATTCAGCTATTCATATAAATGGTAAACGAGCTTACGAAATAGCAAGACAAGGTGGCAGTATTGAAATAAAACCTCGTGAGATTGAGATTTTTAACATAGAATTACTGGAAGAAAACCTAACTAAAGTAAAGATTAAAATAAATTGCAGTAAAGGAACTTATATAAGAGCATTAGCTAGAGACATTGGCACAAAACTTGATAGTGGAGCATACATGACTAGCCTTGTTAGAACTGCGTCGGGAAAATACAAAATTAACGATGCCATAACAATAGAAGAGTTTGAAAATAAAATAAATAAACTAAATATATAATAAGTATGAAATTATCAGCATTTAATTACGAATTACCTGAAGAATTAATCTCATTATTTCCAACAAAACACAGAGATGAATCACGTATGATGGTAATCCACAAAAAAACTGAAAAAATTGAACATCTACAATTTAAAGATATTATCAATTATTTCAACGATAGAGATGTGATGGTTTTTAATAATACAAAAGTTTTTCCTGCAAGACTTTATGGAAATAAAGAAAAAACAGGAGCTAGAATTGAAGTATTTTTATTAAGAGAACTGAATAAAGAACAAAACTTATGGGATGTTCTTGTTGACCCTGCACGAAAAATTAGAATAGGAAATAAACTATATTTCGGTGATAACGAAGAATTGGTTGCAGAGGTTATCGATAATACAACGTCAAGAGGTAGAACATTACGTTTTTTATACGATGGTTCTTATGATGAATTTAAAAAGCTTCTTTTTAAACTAGGACAAACTCCTTTACCCAAATTCATTAACAGAGAATTAGAACATGCTGACACTGAAAGATATCAAACAATTTACGCTAAACACGAAGGTGCCGTTGCAGCTCCAACTGCTGGTATGCATTTTAGTCGTGAGTTAATGAAACGATTAGAAATAATTGGTGTAAACTTTGGAGAAATAACTTTACATGCCGGCTTAGGAAACTTCCGAAAAGTTGATGTTGAAGACCTTACTAAGCACAAAATGGACTCTGAAGAAATTATTATTGATAAAGAGGTTGTTAATATTGTTAACAATGCAAAAGAGGAAAAAAGAAATATTTGTGCTGTAGGAACTACAGTAATGAGAACTCTTGAAACATCAGTTTCAACAGATGCAAGACTTAAAGAATATGAAGGTTGGACAAATAAATTTTTATTTCCTCCTTACGATTTTAAAATTGCAAACTCCATGGTTTCTAACTTCCACTTACCATACTCTACATTATTAATGATGGTTTCTGCTTTTGGTGGTTACGAATTAATACAACATGCATATCAAGTTGCAATTAAAGAAAAATATCGTTTTGGCACATACGGAGACGCAATGTTAATTCTTGATTTTTAATATAAAATTTATAACTAAAGCAAAAAAACAACTCAAAATGAGTTGTTTTTTTGCTTTAATTATATGATAAATATTTTATTATTCAGGGAAATAGCCACGCATAATACCACGTGATGAATTCCTAATAAAGAGTAATATTTCATCTCTTTCTTTTGTTGCCGGCATCTCTGCCTCAATTCGTTCTAAAGCTTGATAATTATTTAATTTCTTAAGATAAAGAAAACGGTAAACCTCTTGAATTTCATTAATTTTGTCGTTAGAGAAACCTCTTCTACGTAAACCTATCGAGTTAACACCAATATATGAAATTGGAGCACGTCCTGCTTTTGAAAATGGAGGCACATCTTTTGTTACCATTGAACCTCCTGAAATCATTACATGAGAACCAATATGTACAAACTGGTGTACCGCAATCATTCCTGAAAGAATTGCATAATCATCAATAATAACTTCACCTGCAAGCTGCGTTGAATTTGCAAGAATTACATTATTGCCAATAATACAATCATGTGCTACATGTACGTAAGCCATTAATAAACAATTGTTACCTATAATAGTTTTTCCTTTTGCAATAGTTCCTCTATTAACTGTTACACATTCTCTAATTGTAGTATTATCTCCAATAACAACAGTTGTTTCTTCTCCATCAAACTTTAAATCTTGAGGAACAGCTGAAATAACTGCACCGGGAAATATTTTACAATTTTTACCAATTCTTGCACCTTCAAAAATAGTAACATTAGAACCTATCCAAGTACCTTCACCTATTTCAACATTTTTATCAATAGTTACAAAAGGTTCAATTACTACATTATCGGCCACTTTGGCATCAGAATGTATATACGATAAAGGTTGTTTCATTTATTTTGTTTTTGATATTTGAGCCATTAATTCAGCCTCACTAACAAGGTGCTCACCAACAAAAGCTTGTGCTTTCATAACAGCTATACCTCTTCTTATTTCTCCAATAATTTCAAGTTTAAATACAAGAGTATCGCCCGGTACCACTTTTCTTTTAAACTTAGCATTATCAATTTTCATAAAGTAAGTACTATAATTATCCGGATCTTCAACTGTATTTAATACTAAAATACCTCCAGCCTGTGCCATTGCTTCTATTATTAAAACCCCTGGCATTACGGGCTCTTGCGGAAAATGACCAACAAAAAACGGTTCGTTCATTGTTACATTTTTTAAAGCAATAATTACTTTTTCGTCCATTTTCAATACTTTATCTACAAGCAAAAATGGAGGACGGTGAGGTAAAATCTTTTTAATCTGATTTATATCAATTATTGGTTCGGCATTAATATCAACTTTAGGAGCTGAATTTCCTGAACGTTCTTTTTTTATTATACCCTTTATTTTTTTTGCAAATTCTGTATTATTATAGTGACCAGGTTTCCTTGCAAAAACCCTTCCTTTTAAAGGTACTCCTATTAATGCTAAATCACCTATTAAGTCTAAAAGTTTATGTCTTGCAGGCTCATTTGGATATTCTAATTCTAAATTATTTAATATTCCTTTATCAGGTACAATATCTAATTTGGGTTGCTTAAAAAAAGTTGATAATTCATCTAGAGTTTCTTTTTTAACATCTTTATCGACTAAAACAATGGCATTATTTATATCTCCACCTTTAATTAAACCATTTTTAACAAGCATTTCTAACTCATGTAAAAAAACAAATGTTCTCGATTTAGATATACTCTCATAGTATTCTGACATACTATTAATACTTGCATACTGATTTGTCAAAACTGTTGATTTATAATCTAACAATACATTTAAGCTATAATCTTTATCTTGTACTGCAAGAAACTCAACACCCTCTTCTTCATTAACATAAGAGATGTTTGAAGTGATTTCAAAATAGTCCTTATCTTTATTTTGTTCTATAATTCCAGCATCAACCAATATTTTCGCAAACTGATACGCACTTCCATCAATAATTGGAACTTCTTCACCATCAATTTCGATTAAAATATTATCTATACCTAAACCATATACGGCTGACAAGGCATGTTCAATAGTTGAAACCTTATTTCCTTTTTCTGCAATTGTTGTTCCACGAGAGGTATCAACAACATTTTCTACAATAGCTCTAATTATTGGCTTACCTTCAATATCAATTCTTTGAAATTTATAACCAAAATCAACTTCGGCAGGTTTAAATGTTAATGTGCATTCTTGCCCTGTATGTAGCCCTTTTCCTGATATAGAAACCGCTTTTTTAATAGTCTTTTGTTTGTCAGACATAATTTATTATATAGTTTTTATTAAAATAACTTGCAAAGATACTATTTGAAAGTAAATATCAAAATAAGAATATTTTCAATATACTTCAAATAATAAATATATTCGTATTTTAACAAAAAATTGTTTATCTAACATTCTACACACAACTTTTAAAATACCCCTATAAAAATTAATAAAATAATTTTTAGTTTCTAATATTATGAATAAAAATTTATTTATACTTTTATGACAAATGTAAAACCGAAAAAATGGAATATAAAAAGATATTATTAAAGTTGAGTGGTGAATCATTAATGGGTACACAAACTTATGGAATTGATTCTAACAGATTAAATGATTATGCTGAACAAATTAAAGAAATTAGCCATTTAGGTATTAAAATAGGAATAGTAATAGGAGGAGGTAATATTTTTAGAGGACTAAGCGGAGCTAGCAAAGGTTTTGATAGAGTAAAAGGCGATTCAATGGGAATGCTTGCTACTGTAATAAATGGATTAGCTTTAAGTTCTGCTCTTGATAATATTGGTTGTAAAAATAAATTAATGACGTCTATCAGAATGGAACCAATAGGTAAATATTACAATAAGTCAGAAGCAATGGAAGCTTTAAACAACAATGAAGTTGTAATAATTTCAGGAGGAACCAGCAATCCTTATTTCACAACAGATACAGCCTCAGCTTTACGTGGTATTGAAATTGAGGCCGATGTATTTTTAAAAGGCACAAGAGTTGATGGAGTTTATACTGCTGACCCGGAGAAAGACCCTAACGCAAAAAAATATGAAAACATTTCATTTGATGAAATGTACACTAAAGGACTTAAAATAATGGATTTAACAGCTACAGCAATGTGTATGGAAAATAATTTACCTGTTTATGTTTTTGATATGGACACAAAAGGAAACCTAAAAAAAGTTATTTTAGGCGAAAAAATTGGTACATTAGTAAATAATTAAATATTTTTATATCGAAATTAAAACTATAATAAGATGACAGAAGAAGTAAATATGTATTTAGATGATGCACGCGAAAAAATGGAAAAAGCCATTGAGCATCTAAAAAATGAATTAATGTCAATTAGAGCTGGTAAAGCTGACCCCAATATTTTAAACGGAATTTTTGTTGATTATTATGGTACAAACACACCACTAGAACAAGTTTCAAATATTAATACCCCTGATGCAAGAACTATTGCAATTCAAGCTTGGGAAAAAAATATGATTAGTGTTATTGAAAAAGCAATTATGGCTGCAAATATTGGACTTACTCCTGTTAATAACGGAGAATTAATAAGGTTAAATGTTCCACCATTAACAGAAGAACGAAGAAAAGAATTAGTGAAAAATGTTAAAGCTGAAGGTGAAAATGCAAAAGTTAGTATTCGTTCTATTAGAAAAGATACAAACGATGAAATTAAGAAATTAGAAAAAGAAGGACTTTCTGAAGACATGGCAAAAGATGCAGAAGCTGAGGTACAAAAATTAACTGACAATTTTTCTAAAAAAGTTGATGAAATAGTAGAAGCTAAAGAACAAGATGTATTAACTGTTTAATTTTTTACAATTACACTTTATTGGATAATACCGTATTATAATTTAAAAATAAAAAACTTTTTAATAAAAGAACAGGCTATCTCAAAAAGATAGCCTGTTTTATTTGTTATACGTTATGTATTACCTAATAACATTCACAATACCTGAATATTCATGCATATATCCATTTGCATCTTCAATTTCTACTATCCAAACATAAACACCTGTTTGAACGTATTTATCTACATTATTAAATTTACCATTCCAACCACCTTCTATTCTTCCTAAACGGTCAACCTGGTCTGTTCCTTCAGGAAACTCTCTTGTTTCAAAAATTGGTTCACCCCATCTATCATAAATCGTAAATTTATAATTATCAGTTTCTATTCCAATACCTTTTGGATAATACCATTTATCAACATGAGGCCTAAATGCATTTGGCATATAGAATGTATGCTCTTGATCAACCTGTATTAATCCACTTGTTGAGTCAATACAACCATATTGATTTGTTACATAAAGCATTACAGTATATACACCGGGAGCTTTATATCTATGTGTTACTCTTGTTACACCTTCTTGCATAGCTGTTGTATCTCCAAAATCCCACATATTTGATAATGGATAACCAAAACCATCAGAATTATCAGTAAACTCAACTTCTGGATTAAATATTGAAACCACTTGCTTATCTGATGAAAAAATAGCTTCGGGTACAGGGTAAACTTTAACTAAACCATCAACTGTTGTATCTAAAACACAGCCATTTATTGATGTCAATGTTAGCGAAACATCGTAAGTTCCTGCATTATTATATGTATAGCTTGGGTTTGGTAATGGCGATGTTGATGCACCTGTATTACCAAAATTCCAATCGTAAGATACGCTTAATGTTGTATCTGCTAAAACAGCATTAAACAATACATCTAAAGGCTCGCAACCTTCACCTCCTGTTATTGATAG
>CAMZKE010000135.1 GCA_947311115.1 uncultured Bacteroidales bacterium
ATAATAATGCCAAACCAAACCCTCTTTCTCTTTTGTATTGGAAGAACCTCCGAGTTTAATTTCACCTGTAGGGAAACGTTTTCTAATCTGTTTAATTACTGTTGCATCGCTTGGTTGTGCATAACTTATAAGTGTAAACACTATAAATGTTATACTTAATAATAGTTTCTTCATTGTTATATGATTTTATTAATAGTTTAAAAAAACAAGACGTTAACACGTTTTATGAGAAAATTAATTTAATGTTAACTATCTTGTTCTAAGTCAAAAATAGTAACGATAGTTTAATTGTAAAAGGGTAATTTAGTAAACAACCTTATTATTACCGTGAATAGCTTTATTTAGTTATTTTGTTTGAGCCCAATAACTATTATTACCGAAACTAAGGCTGGTTAATCCAGTATTATTATTTAAGCCAATAATATTGGGACGGCGTATATTTTTAAGAATTTTCACATCATAAATTTCATCAACACTCATTTTATATTTTGCTTGTCCAACAATAGTTTTGTATGGCAAATGCACAGCAATAATACCAGCAAATGATGTTTTTGCTATTGGCAAATCGCTAAAAGCCTTACTGTTATGCCTAAGTTTTGAAACACCTATAAATAAATAATCCCCTATCATTTCCATTCCTCTGGCAAAACCTCCTAAATTTACAATTACGTCTTTAGTGCCTGTTTTACGGTCTATTTCTAACAGTTCACCTTGTGCTGAGTTTAGAACATATAATTTATTGTTAAAAATACGAGGCGAATGTGGCATTGATAAACCTTTAGTTAATATTTTACCTGTTGGATACTCCATTAATATACCACCATTCATTTTATTATCTCGCCAAGATTGCTTATTGTTATCAGAACCTAAAGCACTTAAGTACTTTATTTCGCCATTTTCTGTTGCCATTCCATTCATATGACAACGGTCTTCTGGCTTTAAATCGTCGATAAAAGGCGGTTGCCAAAACGGTGTAAAATTTTCATCCTCGTTAATATAACTCAAGCAAGAAAACAAAGTATTTACGGCTACAAGTTTGTTATTTAAATACGCCATGTCGTGTAGTGCTAAATACCCTGTATGATAAGTTGTTCTCGGAACAAACATGGCATCGTATGTATTTGGCTTTTTAGGATAATTTACGGCTAAACCTTTTGCATTTTTTAATACCTCAACACTTGCTTTTGCCGAAATTGCTAATTTATCGCCTTGCAAAGCCATACCCATTGCATTTTCAAATGTTCTTGGAAATTGTATTAATCGGTCTTTATCGTATGCCGAAATCATTACCACTTTTCCTGCTTGGTATGTACTGAGAGCAACTGAAATATTTAAGCTGTGTAGTAATTCTGCAAATTGAGGTGTGTATTCTAATTCAAAAGGGTTTGGAGTTTTCATTATTCTGTTTTTTTAATAAAACCTAACAGGTTTTAAACCTGTTAGATTTATTATTTAATTTATTCTTTTATTACTTTTATTGTTTTAACTAAATTATTGGTTTGTAACTTAATAAAATAAATTCCATTTTGCAAATCAGAGATGTCAACAGAATATTGTTTTGTATTAACGGTAAATTGCTCTACTGTTTTTCCTGTAATATCTAATATCTCTGCACTATTAATTAACAATTTATCGTTGCTAATTGTTAATTTATTATGTGCCGGATTTGGATAAATATTAAAATATGTATCAGATAATTCTGTAATACCGGTTGCACTGTTCACTAATATTTCAAAACTACAAACTTCTGTATTTCCTGATTCGTCGGTAACGGTCCACTCAACAGTGGTTGTCCCAATAGGTATTAGTGCACCATCTAAACTTGCCGATGTATTAAAATCGTTTTCAATACTTGCTACAGCACAGTTATCGTTGGTAGCAGTTGGGTCAAATTCAGCTCCCGAAACAATGTATTCTGTTTCGCTTGTTTGCAAATCGATAGTTTGATTAGCTATACAAGAAATTGTTGGCAATTCGGTATCTAAACTTAAAGTTACAGCATCGCTTTGAGCAGTATTATTAGTATTTGTAATTACACAACGGTATAAGCCCTCTGTTGTAGTAATGGCATTTACACTAAGCGTATTGTTATTGCTTCCTGTATAATTTGCATCGTCAGAAATATTGATATAATTATTTCCACCATCGTTACTAAATTGCCATTGATATGTGTCGGCAGATTCGGCTATAATTGAAAAATCTACAGTATTATTTACGCAAATATTAGTTTGACTAGTTGCCTGTTCTGTAACTTTGGTTACAAGTAAATTATCGTATCGTCTTAAAAAACCGTAATATTCACCTGCTACAATATCTAAATCACCATCACCATCTAAATCAATTAATTCTACATCAGTACTTGTACCATCATAAATATCAATACCATCAGCTTGAATAAAACCAGCAGATGTGAAATTATTTGCGCCATCGTTAGTAAACAATAATATATGACCGGAATTATTACCTGAAATAATATCTAAATCATTATCGTTATCAATGTCGGCAAAATCGAAACCTGCATAAGTAGTTACATCAAGGTCTGTGCCATCTGCTTGTACAAGCCCATTTGCAGAAAAGTTACCAGAACCATCGTTAGTATATATTTCTATTGTGCCATTATCTTCACCTAAATAGAAATCTAAATCACCATCGGCATCTAAATCGGCAAACTCAGGGTGAACACGGTAAGAACCATACGCAACAATATTACCATCGGCTAAAAACGAACCGTTATCAGAAAAATTACCGGAGCCATCGTTCAAAAATATCGACATTCCATAGTAATAATCTCCAATATAAATGTCTAAATCACCATCGTTATCAATATCAGCAAAATCAATATACGGATACATTTGATCAATATTATTACCATCAACTTTTAAAGTGTCTTGAAATAACATTTTACCCGTACCGTCATTTTCAAAAACATATATATAACTCATGTCTGAAAGATACAAATCTAAATCGCCATCATTATCAACATCTGCATATTTTGGGCTAGTAAACTCTTGCTTTTTTATTCTATAATAACCTTCTGCTGCTAAATCTGTGCTTTCTGAAAAATTAAAAGAGCCATCGTTGATATAAACCTTTATATTATTATAATTAGAACCGACTAATAAATCGGGATTTCCATCGCTGTTTATATCTATAAATAATGAAGATGCTTCATTGCCTACATCTATATCAGTACCATCAGCTTGTAAAAAGCCATTGTCGGAGTATATGCCGGAACCATTATTCAAATAAAAATTAATTTTACCGCTTGAGTTAGCAACAAATAAATCCATATCACCATCTCCATCAAAATCTAAAAAATCTGGTTTTGCCTCAAAACCCACATCAATATTTGTGCCTGCTTGTTGCAAGTTATCTATAAAAGAAAAATTACCTGAACCATCGTTTTCATATAGTTTAATAGTTCCATCTTGACAACCTACAAAAAGGTCTAAATCGCCATCATTATCGTTGTCTGAAAATTCAGGTGCTGCTGAACTGGTTACATCTATATCTACACCATCAGCTTGTAAAAAGCCATTAGTAGTATAATTCCCCAAACCGTCATTAGAATAAATATAAATTTTTCCTTGATTATTACCAATATATAAATCAAGGTCGTTATCGTTATCTATATCAGCAAATTTTGGAGTTGCTACATCCCCCACATCTATATAAGAACCATCAGCTTTTAACATATCGCCAATATTAAATGTGTCATCGCCATTATTTATTAACATAGTTACATTACCATAATAATCACCTACAATAATATCTAAATCGCTGTCATTGTCAATATCTGCTGCATCAAGACTACGTCCTATCACTATAGGAAGAGTTGTTCCTTGAGGTTGGTAAGCCTTAACAAACCCACTATTTGTAAAGTTTTGTGCTTGCGTATTAACAGCAGAAAGCATTAATACTAAGCTTGTTCCTGCTAATTTTAAGCCTACATTGCTTTGCATTTTTTCTAATCGTTTATAAATACGAGTTAGTTTTGCAGAAAGCTTTGAAAATTCATCAGTAGATAAATTGTGTTTTTTAGTTCTGTTATAAACTTTTTGGAATTTCTTAAGCAAATTATTCCATTTTCTTGCTCCTTGTATAAATAAATATTTTTTCTTCATTGTTATATTATTTTATGTTTATTGAAATAAAAGCAAGGGCCTCTGACTATGAGAACAGAAACCCTTTACTTTTGAGAAAAACAATCTTCTATTCTTTTATTAATCGTCGAATAATAATCTTGTTTTGTTCTGTTATAATACTTACAACATAAACGCCCGCAATAGCATCCGACAAATCTAAAGTTTCAATTCTGCTTAGATTATTCTTTCTAAGAAGAATACTTCCTTTAAGGTCGCTAATAATAATTTCTTTTATAGAATTATCAGCCAAATCTAATTTCACCAATATCCGTTCAAGTTTTTTAAAATCATTCCCTTTCGTAATTTGTAGCTTTTATAATGGCTCATTATTCCGAGATACAAGTTCATTACAGCTTGAAAATCTTTTTGTTCTTATTGTTGTTCGAGTTGCCGTTGTTGAAATTGTAGTTCCAAGCGTTGTTATTATTATTCTCGGTAGAAGACCAAGCAATTAACAAATGTGTTTTGATGTTTACCAAGCATTTGGTAGCATACGATTTAACAAACATACTTTTTTTGTTTTAGTGAGAGCGTGGATTTAAAGCCACGCCCTCACTTTGAAAAAAAATCGGAGCTGCACACAAATAAATAATCAAATAATACAAAGAGCGAAAATACCCTTTGTAAATAACCAAATAACTTAATCCCTAACACAACGGACAGAGAAACCGTTCGACTTATAGTAGTAGTAGCGGTTGACATTGGCGCTGTAATAGTGCAGGTAGCGGTAGTAGGCGGTGCTACTATCGTATTCTGTACTACTCCACCAGTAGCCGTGCTCGCCCACATCGTAGAACGCGCCATCGCTGTTGTCGCGGTAGCCACTCGGAAGAGCGAAAAAACCAGAAGTTCCAAAATCGGCAGACTGGTCTAAATCACCGTCTGTCCAAAGTGCAGCATTGCCTGCTAGTTTACTAGCTGCATTTGCTCCAAGGTAAGTTTCTAATGTTGTCCACTCAGCATCAGTTGGTAAGTGCCAACCATCTGGGCAAACACCTTGGTTTGCGGTATTGTCTCTTGCCCAATTGTCGCCAATAGAAGCTGCATAAGTATATAAAGCACCGTATGTTGTTGCATTAGCAGAACTATTATCATAATAAGAATAAGCATCAGATGTATCATCATCGGCTAAATTGTCCCAAGCAGTATTATCGGTTACCAAAGGTATAGCATCGCCATTTGGGTAATGCGTAACTTTTAGATTTTCAGATATCCAACATTGGTTGCCTATTTGGACTGTTCCATATGTATTACCGTCTATATCTGAAATATCGTCGCCACAAGTAAAAGAACTTCCTACTTGATAGTATACACTATCTACTTCTGTAATAGGATAACTATGTGTATTCCCATCTGTTGTCCTTATCATCATATTAGTAGTTTGAGCCATTAAGCTACTACCAAGTATGACTATTGCAAATGTTAAAAATATATTTTTCATCGTTTTATTATTTTAAAATTATTACTTTTTTTGTGATTAAATTTTTACCGTCTTGTATTTTTACGATGTAAGTTCCATTAGGTAAATTGTTATTAAAGTTTATTGTTTGTTTACCAAAACTTGAATTGTTAATAATACGTTTTTCAAGCTCTTGTCCTTCAAGTGTAAATATTGAAAAGCTCACAGGATTTTTACTCTCTGTTTGGTAGTCTATTTTAAAACTTCCTTTTGAAGGATTAGGATATATCAAACAAGAAATATCATTGTTTTCTGCCTCATTTATATTTGTTGTTAAGGCATAATAAAACTTCTGAATATTAGATGTTGTCCAAGTTAATACGCTTCCATCTGTTTTTAATAATAACATATCAGTACCTGAAAAAGTTATTTTTCTCACTGATAATAATGGGGTTTCTGTTATACTACCTCCGACATCTTCAACAAATATGCTTTGTTGGGCTTTTGTGCTTATTACGGCTACAAAGAGCACCATTGCTAAAATAATTGTCCTTTTTTTCATTCGCTTTCTGTTTTTAAAAGTTAATATTCATATTTAATTCTATTTTTATTGCTTGCATTTTGCTTGTTCTTATGTGGGCTAATATCATTATATGCTCCACCTAAATATTCCGATAAATTAGCATTAAAATATTTTACTAACTCGTCTTTATTTGGATCTTTCATTCCGCCCACTTCGGTTGTTATTGTTGCGTAATTATGAAACCTGTATGAACCATTAGTTTTTTCATATTTTAATGCACTTTTTATAACTCCCGTTACTCCAGATGC
>CAMZKE010000136.1 GCA_947311115.1 uncultured Bacteroidales bacterium
AAATATTATAATTTATTATTATTATTACTATTATTTACATATAATACTTATGCAATAAATAATAACGATAGTATACCCTATAAAGGATTTGTTAAGGGGGTAGTAGGGAGCAGCTTTTTTTTAACCTCATATGATTTTGAATCTGTTTTTAATGATAAAACAATATTTATGGGGCGTGGTAATGAATTCTCGTATAATGCAGGTCTTAGTTTTACACATAAACTTATTCGGAATTTCTATGTGCAATTCGGAATTAATTATCAAAAAAATTATTTATACAGAAAAAAGATTTCTGATATATATTTATCAAAAGCAGAGTTAATTAAATACGATAATGGAAATATTTATAAATATGAACAACGTATAAACTATTCATCTATTTTAATTCCTTTAGGTTTAAGTCATTTATTTTCATTAAAAAAAGGTAAATTTATTTATGGACTTAATTTTGTTACTAAAATTCCTGTAAAAATATCAGTAAATACGTTATACAAAGAAACACAAACTTCCGAAGAAATAGATCAAACAATTGAATTAGCCAATAACGAAAAACAATTAGCTTTAGATATAAATTGGTATTGTGGTTATATTTTTTCTTTAAATAAAAAGATTTCTTTAATTTCATCAATATATGCTTCTTTTAGCTTAACAAATGGAGTTGTAAAACCAACAAGTAATACTGGCATTATTAAAAGAGAGGCAGGTGTCTGTGTCGAATTAGGGGTATTATATAATTTATAATTATCTGCCATTTTGTAAACAAAAAAATGGTTAAATATACTGCACCAAAGTAGAAACTAACCCATCACAATCAAATCCAAATACTCCCCACTACCCCCCCTGCTAAGCGAAGTTTGTAACTTCGTTTTTGCTAAATAACATGAATAATGCGGGTTAATCCATATACTTGGTTATCTGATATAATTGATAGAGTAGCTGAACATAAAGCTAATAAATTATATGAGTTATTACCTCAAAATTGGTCGCCTTTGAAATAATATATGTACGTGCTTTGCCTAACGCTTACGTATTTTAAATAATAATCAGCGCGAACGCCAATCAAAAGAAAATATGAAAATCTTTGGGGCGATAAATATGAGTTTTAAAAAAAGCCCTCCTACTATATTGTAAAAGGGCTATTATTCTATCTCAATAAGAACTAATCCTAATAATTAGTCTCTTTTATTTCAAAATATGATTGTGGATGCAAACAAGCAGGGCAAGTTTTAGGTGCTTTTTCGCCTTCGTGAATATAACCACAATTACGGCATTTCCACATTATTTTTCCGTTTCGTTCAAATACTTTACCTGCTTCTAAATTATCGTATAAAGTTTTAAAACGGTCTTCGTGAGCTTTTTCAACTTTTGCAATCATTTTCCAAGCAGTAGCAATCTCTTTAAATCCTTCCTCCTCTGCTATACGAGCAAATTCCGGATATAAATCAGTCCATTCTTCATTTTCTCCTTCAGCAGATGCCTTTAAATTTTCTAATGTATTACCTATTTTTCCGGCAGGATATGTTGCTGTTATTTCAACTTCACCACCTTCTAAAAACTTAAAAAAACGTTTAGCATGAGCTCTCTCATTTATTGCTGTTTCTGTAAAAATAGCAGCTATCTGCTCTAAACCTTCTTTTTTTGCTTGTTTTGCAAAATAATTATATCTCATTCGTGCTTGCGATTCGCCTGCAAACGATTTTAACAGATTTTGTTCTGTTTGTGTTCCTTTTAAACTTTTCATTATATTATTTTTTTTATAAAGTTAGTTATTTTATTAAAAAAACAAATTAATAATTATATAAATTTTCATTATACTATTTATTTTGTACTAAATCTTTGTACATATCATAGCGAGTAAAAATTTCATTTACATAATTATAAGGTTCATGCCCCCTACAATAACCGTATTTTACTACTTTATGATTATAATATTTGGGTTTCATAAGTTTTAAAATAAATTCATCTACTCCATTATCCCACGAAAGTGAATATTTTTGGTAGTATTGAGCTAAATACTGAGCATCTTTTACATGATAATAGCCACAATTATAAGATGCTAGCATAAATTTTAATCTTTTAGGGTAAATTCCCCGTTCGCAAGCGGACGAGGTATCGTTTTGGAATACTATTCTTTTATACGTCCCAAGGGACGGGGAATTAAACCCAAACAGATTATAAAATATCCTACTTAATAGTAGGATATTTTTATGAAATCATTTAGATAATTTATCGTAATAAAAATATTTTTCACATAGTGAAATATAATCCAACTATAATATTAATATTCTTTACTTAACAATAGTAACTGTTCCTTGATAAGGTTCATCTTCACCTGACAAATAAATAATATAAACAAACGACGACAAATCAATTACCTTACCACTATTTTGATATGTTCCGTCCCATTGATTAGCTTCATCAGAATACTCATAAGCTTTTCCATCGAATTTAAATACTATATCGCCCCAACGATTAAAAACATTTATACTTATTGTTTCAAATAAACTAACACCTTTAATTTGCCAATAATCGTTTATACCATCGCCATTTGGTGTAAATACAGTTGGTATTTTCAAACAAGATTCTGTTGATGGGTTAATATCAATAGATATTTCTTTGGTACAATTATTAGCATCTGTTAAAGTTAATGTATATGTATTTGCCGAAAGATTATATAATAAACTATCTGCAATATTTACATTATCCCAATTTAATGTATAAGGCTTTACACCACCATTAATAGAAACAGCAATACTTCCATCATTTTTTTCGCTACAAGTAATGTCAACCGATGCGTAATCAAAAGTTATTGCTCTTGGCTCTTTAATTAAAAATGTATCTTTTAAGCTACATAAATTATCATCTGTAATTTCCACATAATACATTCCTGCTTCAATATTATTTAATGTATTTACATTATCACTTGTGTTTTCCCAAAAATAATTATAATTACCTGTTCCGCCGGTTACATTTACTGAAATTTTACCATCATTACCACCATTACATTTTACATCATATATGTTTGATATATTTGTTAATTCTGCAGGTTCAACCAATGTATATTCACCAATAACATTACAGTTATACGCATCAGTTACTGTAACAGAATATGTTCCGGCTGTTAAATTTGGATTTATTGCCGAGTCATTATTATTTGTCCAAATATAATTAAATTCAGGTGTACCTCCATTCATTGTTATAGAAATACTACCATCATTATAACCATAACATGTAGGATTTACTTGAGATACAAGCTGTATTGTACCGGCATTTAAGTCGTTTAAACTAATAATTGTATCGTTTGTACAATTATTAAAATCGCTTACTGTTACCGAGTAAACTCCTGATTGAATATTAGATAAAGTTGATTGAGTAGAGTTATTATTCCATAAATAATTATAAGGGCTTGTGCCTTGCGTTGCACTAACTGTAATACTTCCATCAGATAAATTACAATGCGGTTGATTTGTACTAACCAAAATTTGTGGTTGTGGATATATGTTTACATTAACACTCTCTGTTGCATCAGAACAAATAGTATTTGAGCTATTTGATGTTACATTAAATGTTATAATTCCTGTAGATATATCTGTAGTACTTGGAGTGTAATAACAAACAGTATCATTTATATTGCTAAAATTACCTGTTCCGTTTGTACTCCAAACAATTCCTGTTGCACTGCCACCATAAGTAGCGTGTAAATCAATATTTTCGTTAGAACAAGCCGCATTAGCTTCAACAATTGAAACCGTAGGAGCTTCATATATTGTTATATGAGCTGTATCTACAGCTTCAGGGCAACTACCTGATGCTGATATTGTATTTGTTACTACATATTGTCCGGGAGTTGATGATAACAAATCAATTTCACCTGAACTTGTACCCCACACTAAGCCTGTTGTTGACGAGTAAGTTCCATCAGTTCCACCATTATTATGGATAGGTGTAGGATTAGCATCGGTCTGACAATAATTATAATAATTATATTCAAACTCGGCATTAAAGCCTGAAACTATATCAATATGAACAGTATGTGTATTTACACAAGTGCCTGTTGTTGTATAAGTTATGTCGTAACCATTAACTACTGAATTTGCAATATCAATTTCGCCTGTTGTTGAATTTAAAACTAAACCGGTAGGTGTTGAACTGTAAGAACCATTTGCTCCCGGTGTTACATTTGGTAATACTGTTGTTCCTGTATTACAAAAGGTATTTGTTGAATATGCAAAAACGGCATCATCAAGTGGTGTTATTGTTAAATTTATTGATGCATTATCAACACCACAAGGAGTTCCTGTATTATCAGAAGTAAGTGTTAAAATTACACTTCCGTTAGAAATATCTGTAGATGATGGAGTGTAAACTGTTGATAAATTTATTGTACTTGAAAAACTTCCTGAACCCGATGTTGACCAATGGCCTGTAGTTACACCTCCGGTTATAGAACCGGAAGCAGAATAAGTACTATTAGCACATATACTTGCTGATGATTGCGATACACTAACCACAACAGGTTCAAAAACTTCTGTTGAATGAATATCGGTACTAACGCAACTACCACCATCTTGTACTCCGGTAACTTTTACATCATCAATATTCCAGCCCGAATAAGTTGTTGAGACATCGTTATTACTTCGCCAACGTATATACACTGTTGATTGCCCATCGGCATAAGCCGAAATATTTATTCCTCTAAAAACCCATTTATCATCTTGTGGATATAAATCTTCACCAAGAGTATTCCATGTAGAGCCATTTATACTAATTTCTACATAAGCTTCATCCCAGCTAGGTTCAAAGTTTGCATATCGCCAAAAACTTAGTGTTGTATTCGATATATTTGAACAATCAATAGCCGGAGTTTTAAGCCATTCGTTAGAGTTATTATAATATCCTCCTTCTCCAGAGCCATTGTTTGCCGATAAACCTTGACCATAAACATAATTTATTGTATTTGTTGAAGTATGGTCTAATATTGGGTCATTGTAAGAACTTGAAGAAGATTGGTCGCCATTACCAGATTGAGGCTCACCCAAAGCCCAAGAGTCTGAACCTGAGATTGCTCCATGAGTCCATCCTGTAACACCACCATCAAAATCTTCTTGAAATGCTGTAACTACCGAATAATTATATGTGTAAGTAATATCTTGAGTTCCAATACCAGCATTACTAGGAGTAAATGTATTACCAGATATACCCGAACCTGAAAAAGTTCCTGCCGAGCCATAACTACCTGTTAACGATGAAGATGAAGCATCTTCGCAATATTCTGAATTTAGCCCTGTAAAACTTGCATCTGCCTCATTTACATACACAACAACATCAGCAGTACTAGCCGGACAATTAGTATTAATACCGCTTACAGCAGCCGTATATATAGTTGTTTGCGAAGGAGATACATTTATATTTGTATTGTTTTCTTGTCCTGATAAACTTGCATCAGCAGGCGATGCTACCCATTGAATAGTTGTTCCTCCTGAAGCATTTAATGATACAGTCTGTCCTTCACAAATAGTTTGGTCTATTCCTGCATTAGCAACTACTATACCTGAGTTTGCTGATGCTGCAAATGAATATTGGCAATTATCAGCCCCCCAACCATCAATCATAATATAATAAGTATTACCCGGAGTTAAGCCTGTTGCTTTTATTCTACCATTAGCCTCTTTATTAGGACTCCAACAGTTTGAAACTGCTGTAAAATTGTTACAATCACCTTCAAAAATCTCTATTTGTATTCCATGAACTCGCCCTAAAGGTGCTATTCCTGTACAATTATAAACCCAAACATCAATATATGCTTCAGTAGCATCAGCTACAAAAGTTAACCACGAATTATTATCAATTGTACCACAAAAAGTTCCATTCTGATCAACATCTAATTCGGTATGGTCTGGAGAATAATCGTTAGGGTCAGTACTGCCACAATATCCGTTTAAGTTACAAATTGGTGTTGGTAAACTACAATCATCAGCAGCAGCAATATTATCAGAACATGCCGGCGACACACAATTATCAGGACAATCTATATTCATTTTCCAACCTAAATCATTAGTTGAGCCGTCAGAATAAAAATAAAATGTTAAACTTCCTGATAAACCATAAAATGCAGTACCATTATCATCTAAAGTAGCACTTGTACTTGCGTTAGTTGATGAGCCGGTATAAACTTGTAATAATTCACCGGTTAAATCAACACCATCATAAATATATAAAAAATCGAAATCAGATTCAATCTCATAATAATCAATTACAGCTCTTATACAACTATTATTATCAGATGTATAAGTTTGAATATAATTCTGATTGTCAGAATAGTTTGCATTTGCTCCACCGTCATCAGTAAACACATCATTACATGTATTTACTGTTGGATTTCTTGTAATTTGGTCAATCCTAACATCATCAATACAAACACCATAGCCGTATTCACTTTCTCCTTCAAAAGCAATATTTGTTGCAGTATATGGTATAGGTAACACGCGTTTTTTCCAACTAACTTGATTTACATTATATGTATTTATGTAATGCCAAACGCCAGATTCTTTGTAATATACCTTTAGAGTATCTTGGTCGCCATTCCAATTTTCGTTTGCATAATAAAATGTTAAATAATAGTCGTTTCCGGCTGTAAGCGACAGGTTTGGTGATACTAATTTTGTTTTTGCACCATCGTTAGCATGAGTATTAATTGTAAATAACGCATTGTAGCTTCCTCCGTGTGCCGCAGCAGGATGTCCACTATGCCCACCTGATTGAAAAACCCAATCAATTGTATTATTTTCATACTCCTGAGTCCAACCTGTTGGCATTGCACCTCCGTTCTCAAAATCTTCTGTAAAAACTTGCGAATACGATAATGTTACCATCGCAACAAGGATAGTTAGTGTTAAATATCTCATTTTAGGTAGTTTATTTTATGTTTTTATATGCTTGTTGTAATTCTTCTATTGATAATAAATAGAAATATATGTTTTTTTCACTCTCAGTTTCTCGTTTAGCATTCTTATTAATTACATAAACCTTTGCACGTTTACCTGCTAATCGCTGATTTGAGTAATCTCTTATATCAATATCATTTTTATTTATCTGAGTTTTAAACTCTTTAGGGATAACAAACGATTTTTGATACAAAAAATTAATTTGCCTCAATTTAGTATCAGACATTTTTGATACTTGTTGTTCAGAATAATAATTTAATGCACGCTTGTCAAGCTGTGTTTTTTGTGCTTTAGTACTAATAAATAATAGTAGCAAAAAGCTTAGTAGTATTGTTTTTCTCATTGTAGGTATATATTTAAAACACTAAATTACATAAAATAAAATTAATCGGATACTGATGTTTATAAAAACACGCAAAATGTTTACAAACACACAAAATATATAGACTTAAGTTAAGCATTCCGTAATTAGTATATTAACTCGTATTACAAGACTTTAGAAAAAGTAGTAAAAAATAGCTAACTAAATTTTAACAAATATCATATTGGTGATATTCAGAATTTTACCAATTTAGTTAGATGGAATTTCATGCGTTTTTCTGGTTCTGAGACGAGGCGACAAACCATGCCGCTGTATATAAATATTGCAAATGGTTTGCAACCAAGTGTCTGGAAAAGGAAAATGTATATCAAAAAATATAATCAACCAAATTTGGGTTTAATTCCCCGTCCCTTGGGACGTATAAAAGAATAGTATTCCAAAACGATACCTCGTCAGCTTGCGGCGAGGAGGTTCATTTTTTGCGATAACCTACTGTTTATAAATAGATTATACGTAATGTTGTTGAATTCTATGAATAATGCGGGCTAATCAAATTGCAACTGAATAAATAAAAATATACTTTTGCATATTAAATAAACACTGTATGTACAAAAGTATAATTCGCCCAATATTATTCAAATTTACACCTGAAAAAATTCACGGAATGGTTTTTACAGCTCTTAAAACAGCCGAGAATTTAGGAATGAGAAATATTGTAAAATCTATTTTCCACATAGAAAATAAAAAGCTTGAACGTACTGTTTTTGGTATTAAATTTCCAAACCCTGTAGGTTTAGCTGCAGGTTTAGATAAAGATGCTGAAGTTTTTGATATGCTTGGAGTTATGGGCTTTGGTTTTATTGAAGTTGGAACTGTTACACCAAAAGCACAACCGGGAAATCAAAAACCAAGAATGTTCAGGTTAATTAACGATAGCGGATTAATAAATCGAATGGGTTTTAACAATGCCGGTTTAGAAGCGATGATTACAAAGCTTAAAAATAAAAAAACAAATGTTGTTATTGGTGGAAATATTGGTAAAAATAAAATAACACCTAATAAAGAAGCTACTAGCGATTACGAAAAAGGGTTTGAAGCTCTATTTCCTTATGTCGATTATTTTGTAGTAAATGTTAGCTCTCCTAACACACCTAATTTAAGAGAATTACAAGATAAAAAACCTCTTACTGAACTATTAAGCAAATTAATGGAATTAAATAATTCTAAAGAAATACAAAAACCAATTCTCCTAAAAATAGCACCGGATTTAACCAACTCGCAGTTAGACGATATAATTGAAATTGTAAAAAACACAAAAATTGCAGGAGTTGTTGCTACAAACACGACAATATTGCGCGATGGTTTATCATACCCAAAAGAACATATAGAAAGTATTGGAGCAGGTGGATTAAGCGGAAAACCTCTAACAAAACGAAGTACTGAAGTTGTTAAATATATTATAGAAAAATCAAACAATGCTTTTCCTGTTATAGCTGCAGGCGGTGTAATGACACCCGATGACGCTATTGAAAAACTAAAAGCAGGTGCTAGTTTAGTTCAAATATTTACAGGTTTTATATATAGTGGCCCAGGCTTTGCTAAAGCAATTAATAAAGAAATATTAAAGCAGGGATTGTAGATTTTAAATACAAGATATTAAACTTTTTTTAATTATTGAATAATTGTACTATTAAATAACTATACAATTTTTTCAATAATTTCTAAAACCTGAGGTAAAATCATATCATCATCATTATTATAAATCACATAATCCGATAATTTAATTTTATCTTCATCTGATATTTGAGAGTTAATTTTTTGAATGACCTCTTCCCTTGAATTATTATCACGTTTTATAAGTCGTTCTATACGCTGATTAACATCTGTTACAACTGTAATTATTTTATCAACTTGTTTATAAGCTCCACTTTCAAAAAGTATGGCTGCTTCTTTTACAACGTACTTCTGCCCCACTGTTTCATAAGCTTTTACCCACTCATTAAAATGTTTTGCTACAGCAGGATGAATAATATTATTAATTTTTTCACGCGATTCATTATTTTCAAAAATTAGTTTTGATAAATATGGCTTGTTTACATTTCCATCGGGTAAATACACATTATTACCAAACTCAGATATTAACGCTTTAATAACTTTTTCATCAGAAACAGTAATTATTTTTGCTTCAATATCTGAATAATAAACAGGCACACCTAAAGTTTTAAAAACCTTTGCTACTGTGGTTTTACCACTTCCTATACCTCCTGTTAATCCTACTTTTATCATTAATCAAATTTAATACAAGTACAATATTACAAAATATTAATGACAATTTGGCTAAAACAAAAAATGGCAATAAATTTGCTACTCAAAAAATCAAAAAAAATATTATGGAAAATAACATATACGATGTAATAGTATTAGGAGCAGGTCCTGCCGGATTAACAGCAGGCATATACTTATCAAGAGCAAAAATGAATACTCTAATTATTGATGAAGGAATGCCCGGTGGACAAATAATTTTATCTCACGAAATAGCTAACTATCCTGGTCAAGACAATATTTCCGGTTATATGCTTGCAAACAATATGAAGATTCAAGCAGAAAAATTTGGCTGTAAAATTTTAAGAAATACCGAAATCTTAAACTTCGATTTACAATCGAATATTAAAACTATTGAAACAAAAAAAGGTGTTTTCTCTGCAAAAGCTGTAATTATTGCAACAGGAGGGAAATCAAGACCACTAGGAATACCGGGAGAAAATAAATTTAAAGGTCGTGGTGTTTCTTATTGTGCCACTTGCGATGGTGATTTTTATCAAGACAAAGAAATAATTGTTGTTGGTGGAGGAAATTCAGCTCTTGAAGAAGCTGTATCACTAACAAAATATGCAAAAGTTACTATTGTTCATCAGTTCGACCATTTTCAAGCATACAAACATGCTATTGAAGAAGCTCAAAACAATAGCAAAATTGATTTCATAATGGAATCGGAGCTTCAAGAAATAAAAGGAGACCAAATATTAGAATCAGTTACAATAAAAAATATGCGAACAGGCGAAATGTCTGAGAAAAAAATTGATGGTGTTTTTGTTTTTATTGGATATATACCAAGTACACAAAAATTTGAAAGTATTATTAAGCTTACCAACAGAAAAGAAATAATTACAAACGACGATTTAGAAACAAATATTAAAGGAGTTTTTGCTGCCGGCGACAACCGTTCTAAAAAAGTAAGACAAATTACAACCGCTGTCGCAGATGGTACTATTGCTGCAAATAATGCTATTGAATTTGTATTATCAACAAAATAATTAATAATTATTATTTATTAATTATTAATTGTTAGTACCTTTGCACTTCTAAAAAAATAATTATGAGTTTAAATTTTCCAGATAATTTACCATATAAAGTAGCTGATATAAATTTAGCAGCATTTGGTAGAAAAGAAATAGCATTAGCCGAGACAGAAATGCCCGGTTTAATGTCATTAAGAAAAAAATACGGTAAAGAAAAGCCATTAAAAGGAGCAAAAATTATGGGTTCTTTACATATGACTATTCAAACAGCCGTATTAATTGAAACACTTGTTGAACTTGGTGCAGACGTGCGTTGGGTTAGTTGTAATATTTACTCTACTCAAGACCATGCAGCAGCTGCAATTGCCGAATCAGGTGTACCTGTTTTTGCTTGGAAAGGCGAAACATTAGAAGAATATTGGTGGTGTTCAGAGCAAGCATTACGTTGGCCTGATGGTAGTGGACCCGATTTAATTGTTGATGATGGTAGCGATGCTTCATTAATGGTACATGTTGGTTACAAAGCAGAACAAGATGCTAGTTTCTTAAACGAAACACCCGAAGCTGAAGACGAAAGAGAATTATATGCTCGTTTAAAAATAATGCTTGAAAAAGACAATCAGTTTTGGACAAAAGCAGCAAAAAATATTAAAGGAGTTTCTGAAGAAACAACTACTGGTGTTCACCGTTTATATCAAATGATGGAACGTGGCGAATTACTTTTCCCTGCTATTAATGTAAACGATTCAGTTACAAAATCAAAATTCGATAACCTTTACGGATGTCGAGAGTCTTTAGCTGATGGTATTAAACGTGCTACTGATATTATGATTGCCGGTAAAGTTGTAGTTGTTGCAGGTTATGGCGATGTTGGAAAAGGTTCAGCTCACAGTATGCGTAGCTACGGAGCAAGAGTTATTGTAACAGAAATTGACCCTATTTGTGCTTTACAAGCATCAATGGAAGGTTTTGAGGTTACTACCATGGAAGAAGCTGTTAAAGAAGGTGATATTTTTGTAACAACAACAGGAAACAAAGACGTTATTCGTGTTGACCATATGGAACAAATGCGTAACGAAGCCATTGTATGCAATATTGGACATTTCGATAACGAAATACAAGTTGATAAACTTGAAAAAGTTATTGTTAAAAAAGATAATATTAAACCACAAGTTGACCAATATTATTTTAAAGACGGGCATTCAATTATTCTTTTATCGGAAGGTCGTTTAGTTAACCTTGGTAATGCAACAGGTCACCCATCGTTTGTAATGAGCAACTCTTTTACAAACCAAACTTTGGCTCAGTTAGACTTATGGCAAAACGAACACGAAATAGCTGTAACTCGTTTACCTAAATATTTAGACGAAGAGGTTGCAAGACTGCACTTAGAGCATGTTGGTGTTAAATTAACAAAACTTACTCAAGAGCAAGCTGATTATATTGGAATTAAAGTAGATGGACCTTACAAAGCTGACCATTACAGATATTAATCGATATTTATTATAAAAAAAAGGTTTATTGAGCAATTCAATAAACCTTTTTTTATCACAAAACATTATTCAGCAATAAAGTGATATAATACAAGCAACGAAAATAAAAATAATAAACCTCCAAAAATTAGCTGAGTAACTTTACTATTCTCCCTCTTTTTTTCAAGAACAACTTCGCTTATTATTGATTTTAATTGATTATTAATTCGTAAAAATGAGTTTTCATTTTTCTTAATAAAAGTTCTAGCTCCAAGTTCTATAGCTTTTGCCGCAACTTCAACATCGTTATTGCTAGAATGGATAACTACATGAATATTTTCATTAATTTCTTTTACAAATTTTAAAATTTCAATACCATTTCTAGCATCTTTATTTTCTTTTGTACTTAATTGATAATCTAGAACTAGTAAGCAAATTGTTTTTTTCTTAGGTGGATATTTTATAAAATATTCTAAAAATGCTTCTCCTGTAACAAATGTTTTTACATTATATTTAGATATTGAATCAAATTTTGTTGAAAGAATTTTAAGCATTAACTTATCATCATCAACAATATAAATATCTATGTTTTGTTCTTTAATGCCTAGCATATATTAATACAGTGAGTATTTCTTCAAAAATAAAATATTTTTCTGTTGTTTTACCATAAAACATAAATAATGTTATTAACAATTACACTATTAATAAATTTTGTGTAATAAATCTATCAATTTATACATTTTTATCTATTCAAAAGTTCGTATAAAATAAATTTTAAAGTATATTTGCACTTTATTTAGATTGTTTCTATATAAACTAGATATTGAAATAAAAATGTAATGAAAGAAGAAGATAAAATAATACAAGAAGTAACCGAAAATGAGTACAAATATGGTTTTACTTCCGATTTTAATAATGAAGATTTAGGAAAAGGAATAAACGAAAATATTGTGCGTCTTATTTCTGCTAAAAAAGGTGAGCCTGAATGGCTTTTAGAATACAGATTAAAAGCTTTTAGATATTGGGAAGAGCAAAAAATGAAAAATTGGGCTCATTTAAATATTCCCGATATAAATTATCAAGATATAATCTACTATTCAGAACCTAAGCCTAAGAAAAAACTCGAAAGTATGGACGAAGTTGACCCGGAACTGAGAGAAACTTTTGAAAAACTTGGAATACCTCTTGATGAACAAAAAATTCTATCAGGAGTAGCTGTTGATGCTGTTATTGATAGTGTTTCGGTTAAAACTACTTTTCGTGAAAAACTTGCAGAATTAGGTGTTATTTTCTGTTCGTTTAGCGAAGCAGTAAAAGATTACCCTGATTTAGTAAAAAAATATCTCGGTTCGGTAGTACCATATAACGATAATTATTTTTCGGCATTAAACTCAGCAGTTTTTAGCGATGGTTCGTTTGTATATATACCAAAAGGGGTTCGTTCACCAATGGAGTTATCATCGTACTTTAGAATTAATGCTGAAAATACCGGGCAATTTGAACGCACACTTATTGTTGCCGACGAAGCTAGTTATGTAAGTTATCTTGAAGGCTGTACAGCCCCACAAAGAGACGAGAACCAACTACACGCAGCAGTTGTAGAAATTTACATACATACTGATGCAGAAGTAAAATACTCAACAGTACAAAACTGGTATCCCGGAAATAAAGAAGGGAAAGGTGGTATTTTTAACTTTGTTACAAAACGAGGAATTTGCCATGGTGAAAACTCTAAACTATCGTGGACACAAGTTGAAACAGGCTCTGCTATTACCTGGAAATACCCAAGTACAATACTTAAAGGTGATAATTCAACTGCCGAGTTTTTTTCTGTTGCAGTAACAAACAACCATCAGCAAGCCGATACCGGTACAAAAATGATACATCTAGGCAAAAATACTAAATCAACCATTATTTCAAAAGGTATATCAGCCGGCAAAAGCAACAACAGTTATAGAGGACTGGTAAAAGTTGGAAAAAAAGCTGAAAATGCTCGTAACTTTTCACAATGCGACTCATTATTAATGGGTAGCGAATGTGGAGCACATACTTATCCTTATATAGAGATTGATAATAATTCAGCCATTGCAGAACACGAAGCTACTACATCAAAAATTAGTGAAGACCAAATTTTTTATTGTAATCAACGAGGAATACCAACCGATGATGCTATTGGTTTAATAGTAAACGGATACGCAAAGGAGGTATTAAATAAATTACCTATGGAATTTGCTGTAGAAGCTCAAAAGCTTTTGCAAATAAGTCTTGAGGGAAGTGTAGGATAAATAAATATGAATTTTAAATTACGACTTATTAATTTTCGTAATTACTAAAATATAAAAAAATGTTAAAAATAAAGAACTTAAAAGCCGAAATAAACGGTAAAGAAATATTAAAAGGTATAAACCTTGAAATTAAAGCAGGTGAAGTACATGCTATTATGGGGCCAAATGGTTCAGGTAAAAGTACACTTTCGGCTGTAATTGCAGGAAACGAAAACTTTAAAGTTACAGAAGGTGAAATTACATATCAAGGAATAAATTTATTAGAACTCCCTGTTGAACAACGTGCAGCAATGGGTATTTTCATAGGCTTTCAATACCCTATTGAAATACCGGGAGTTAGCATGGTTAATTTCATAAAAACAGCTGTTAATGAGCAACGTAAAGTACAAGGTAAAGAACCATTAACAGCCGCTCAGTTTCTTAAACTTATGCGTGAGAAAAAAGAACTTGTTGAAATTGGCGAAAAACTAACTAATAGATCTGTTAATGAAGGCTTTTCCGGTGGAGAGAAAAAGAAAAATGAAATTTTTCAAATGGCAATGTTAGAGCCAAAACTTGCTATCTTAGACGAAACAGATTCAGGACTTGACATTGATGCTTTACGTATTGTAGCAAATGGTGTAAACAAACTTAAAAAACCTGACACATCTACAATTGTAATTACTCACTATCAACGATTATTAGATTTTATTGTACCTGATATTGTGCATATTCTTTATAACGGACGAATTGTAAAAACTGCCGGTAAAGAATTAGCTTTAACATTAGAAGAAAAAGGATACGACTGGATTAAAGAGCAAGTTGACGGAAAAAAATAAATTAAACCTAAATTGAGCGATTTTGAACAAAGAAAATTATGAATGCTTTGGTGTTAAAATATTTTTGTAAATTTTGAGTTTACCTAATTGGTAAGTGAAAAATTTTGCAAACTATTTTAGTGCCAAATGATTTGTGATTTTCAAAGTTTAGAATCGCTTAGTTTAGGTTAAAGTTTAAAGTTCGTAAAATATAATTTATTGAACATAAATAACTTTAAAAAAAATAATATGAAAATAGATAAAATAAATAAGGATTTACAAGCGCTATATTCAACTAACATAAAGGATATCAACGATTACTCCTCTCCTATTATAAATAAATATCGAGAATCGGCTTTTAAGGAATTTAAAAAAGCAGGTGTCCCAACAAAATATAACGAAGACTACAAATACACCGACCTTATACCAACTTTTGAAAAAGATTATAATGTAACTTTTAAACCTATTGATGTTCAAATTAAAACAGAAAATTTGTTTAAATGTGATGTTGTTCGTTTAGATGCCGATGTAACTCTTTTATCGAGAGGAAGATATATTGAAGAACAAAAGATTAAGGAATTTCCAAAAGGAGTAATTATAGCAAGTTTCAATGAGGCTTCAAAAAAATATCCTGAAATTTTCGAGAAACATTATGCAAAATATGGAAATACTAAAAATAATAGCCTATATGCTTTAAATACAGCATTGGCACAAGATGGTATTTTTATTTATTTTCCAAAAAATTCTTATACAGAAAAACCTCTTCAAATAATTAATTTACTTGTCGATGAAAAAGGTTTTTTTTATAACACTCGTAATTTAATTGTAATTGAAGAAAATGCCCAAGCAAACATTATTTTTTGCGACGATTCGCTTTCAACAGGTGAATTTTTAGGAAATACGGCTACCGAAATTTATGTAGGCAAAAATGCAAAACTCAATTTCTATAAAATTCAGAACGAACATAACGAAAGTAACAATATATCATCAACTTATATTTATCAAGATAAAGATTCGGTTTTTCATGCCGGAGTTTACTCTCTATTAGGCGGTTTAATTCGCAATAATTTTGATATAAACTTAGCAGAAGAGGGCTGCGAAAGCGATTTATTTGGCTTATCGTTAATTGATAAAAAGCAACACACCGCAAACTTTGTTCATGTAAATCATAGCAAATCACATTGTAATAGTAACCAGCTTTTTAAAACAATACTTGACGATAAAGCCACAGGTGCTTTTAGCGGAAAGGTATATGTTGCAAAAGATGCCCAACAGACAAATGCAAATCAAACAAACCGTAATATTTTACTTACCGATGATGCAAAAATGAGCACAAAACCACAACTAATTATTTATGCTGATGATGTAAAATGTTCGCACGGAGCTACAGTAGGTCAACTTGACGAAGATGCTATGTTTTATATGCGAGCTAGGGGCATTCGTAAAAAAGAAGCCAAAATGTTGTTAATGTATGCCTTTGCAAATGAGTGTATTTCTGCTGTAAAAATTGATGCTTTACGAGAAAATATTCAAGACCTTGCTCAACGCAGATTAAACGGAGAATTATCGCTTTGTAGAAATTGTTCGGCTCGTGTTGTTAATGCTTAAAATAATAAGATACTATCTCTTAGAGATAGTATCTACTTTAAAACATCTAATATAGTATTAGCAACCTCTTTAACAGAATTTGAAGAATTTGGTCGTTCTAAAACATATAATTTCACTTTTGCCGACATTTGTGAAACTATTTTAAATTGCTCTTGTTCAACCTTTAATGATTTTGCAAATTGTTTACGGTAAATATTATTATTTAATATTTTAAATTTCTCAACACCTTTAAGTTCTTTAATTATTACGCCCTCAGTATTTTTAGTTTTTATTATAACAACTGTACTAATCTCAGTCTCTTTATTATGATAATTATCAACTGGGAAACTATATTTTTCTAACTGTGGTCTAATTTTTTCTAAGTTATCAGATATTTTTAATAATTTAATTGTATCAGCCCAAAGCTTTATTCTTGCAAAGCCGGGAAAAACACAAACTTTATTATCAACTATATCAATCAACGAAACATCATCTGCAATTATTGGATATCCTTGCAAAACAAGCTCTGCAGTTGCTGTTGATTTTCCTGCTCCTGAAACTCCACTAATTATTATCGCCTTATTATTTATTAAAACAGTACTTCCATGAAAAGGGATTTTGCCTCGCTGAAATATTAATGCACCAAAAGCAGAACCAAGTAAAAATAATTTTATTTCAGATAATGATGGATTTCCAACATCTTCTATAATTATTTTACTTCCATTTAGAATATAAAATTTACAAATATTATCTACAAATAAAAGAAATTCATTTTTCTTTGCTTGATACCTCACTCCTACTTTTTCCGGATTTGTAAGTTTTCTAGGAACTTTTCCTTTTTCAATTAGAACATCAAATTCGGTTAAGTTAATTTTTTCAAGTTCTTTTAATTCAATTTCTGACTTTACAACTAAACCATAAACTTTATAATATGTATAACTTTTATTAACCATTTATTTTATCAAATTTATAACCTTTATTTAATAAATACTCTATTGCACGTGGTAATGCATAAAACAAATTATCAGAAGCTTTTACCGAATCATGAAAAACTATTATTGAACCACTTGACGTGTATTTTATAACATTGTTCAAGCAGGTTTCGTTATCAATATTTTTACTAAAATCGCCACTTAAAACATCCCACATTATTATTTTGTATTGTTTATAAACATTACGTAATTGAAATGGTTTTATTTTACCATAAGGCGGACGAAAAAGATTAGATTTTATATGATTTGCTGCTAATTCAACATCGTTAACATATTCTTTATATTTTGTTTTCCAACCATTTAAATGACTATAAGTATGATTACCTACAACATGTCCTCGCCTAATAATTTCATTATATATTTCAGGATATTTATCGACATTTCTTCCTAAACAGAAAAATGTTGATTTTATTTTAAACTTATCTAAAATTTCAAGTACTTTTTCTGTAATTATTGGTGTTGGACCATCATCAAATGTTAAAAACACTTTGTTTTCGTCCTCTAAATGCCATACAAATTTATTTAAATACTTATCAGCGTATAATGGCGGACGTACCGGAAATAACTTTACTAATATTTGTTTTGTACTTTTTCTCAATATATAAATATTAACTCCGTCAAAGATATTTATTTTTCGCTATTTTTCTAGTCTTTTCATACATTTATTAACCCGCATTATTCATACGTTTTTCTTTTTCTTAGACAAGGTGTCTAACCATGATGCTGTATATGAATACTGCAAATGG
>CAMZKE010000137.1 GCA_947311115.1 uncultured Bacteroidales bacterium
ATTAATCTCTTTTTTAAATGAATCTCCTCGCCGCAAGCGGACGAGGTATCGTTTTGGAATACTATTCTTTTATACGTCCCAAGGGACGGGGAATTAAACCCAAACAGATTAAATTACATGAATAATGCAGGTTAAAGACGCACCGAAACAGTGGTCTCAAAAAAACGCACAAACTAAACCCCAAGACTAAAGACTTTAAATGTTTTAAATTTATTGCTAACTTGCAGATTGATTAGTAACAAAAATTATTACTTTTGTGTGTAATTAAATTTTAATTAATGAATGCTATTTACAAAGTAATATTTATATTTTTTCTTTTTTTATCTATAAAATTATCGGCTCAAACAGATACAAATAATAGTTCAAGAAAACCTACACTTTTGGTTATTGAGTGTAACAAAAACCTGTATCTTAATTATTTACACGAAAACTGGAAAGAGCAACTACATTTAGACAATACCGAAATAAAAAATATGGTTTATTCTGACATACTAAATATTACAATAGATAGCCTAGAGAAACGATTTGATGTATCAAAAGCTAATGATTATACTTATTCTTCTTACTCGTTTAATGAAGAGATAAAACGTAATGCACATTATTTTATAGATAATGCTAAAGATTATAAAACTCATAAAAGTGATAAAAAAAATAATTATAAGGAAAGTAATTTATCAGAAAATAAACCAAAGAATAATAAGAAAAAAACTTTAGATCCTGATAGGAAACTAGTAAGAAACGATATTGATAAATTTTTAAATATTAGATTTAATAATAAGGATTTTTTTGTTGAACTTGATAAGCAAGGTTTTGATTATGTACTATTTATAACTGAAGTTTTTATTGAAAACGACCGTACAGGAAAATATGATTATAACCAAATAATAAAAATAGATTACTCCTTTTATTCAAAAAAAGGAAAATATATATATGGTAATCGAGAAATTCAAATAATAAAAAATAAAAATATCGCATATAAAAACTATAAAAAGAATATTTTACCAATAATAGGTGGAAATATTTCCAATAATATTAAAATGTATTAAATGAAAAATAATTTAGCAAAAATATTAGAAATTGTATGGTTAATAGCAGGAATTTTAGCTATTGGTGCAGGAATACATCAAACCATAAAAGAAGGTGTTGAAAAAAGTTGGTTATTCTTTTTAATTTCAGTAATTTCATTTGCTATGTATTTTTTTAAACGTAAAATGCGTAAAATGTTAGAAAACAAATAATGGGTTTAAACTTAACTATAATATTTCTTACTATAATATTTTCTGCTTTTTTTTCAGGTATGGAAATAGCATTTGTTTCATCAAATAAATTAAAGTTAGAACTAGACAAAAAACAAGCCGGAATTTTTTCTAAAATATTAAATATTTTTACAAAAAAACCTGACGAATATATTGCTACAATGCTTGTTGGAAACAATATTTCGCTTGTTGTTTTTGGTATTGTGATGGCAATAATTTTACAACCGGTTATTGAGTTAATATCGAATAATAGTGGCGTTATTTTGATTATACAAACAATTATATCAACATTAATAATACTTTTTACAGCAGAATACTTACCAAAAACTTTATTTAGGTCGAACCCTAATAGAGCATTAAAAGTTTTTTCAATACCTGTATTTATTTTATATATTTTGCTTTATCCGGTTACTAAATTTACTATATTTTTTAGTAATATATTACTAAAAAATATTTTGAAAGTTAATACTGGTGAAAAACAAAATAAACTTGTGTTTGGTAAAGCAGATATTAATGATTTGGTTGATAGGTTAAATACTTTTGATACTAAAGAAGAAGAAATTGATAACGATATTAAACTGTTTCAGAACGCTTTAGATTTTTCTGATGTAAAAATTCGTGAATGTATTGTACCTCGTACCGAAGTTGTTGCAGTTGATATTAATGATACAAATGTAAAACAAGTGGAACAATTGTTTATTGAAACAGGTTTCTCAAAAATTCTTGTTTACAACGAAAATATAGATAATATTATTGGTTATATACATAACTCAGATTTGTTTAAAAATCCAAAAAATATTAAATCTATTATTAGAAAAATTATAATTGTACCTGAAACTATGTCGGCAAACAAATTATTATCGCAATTTAGTAAAGATAATAGAAGTTTAGCTGTTGTAGTTGACGAGTTTGGTGGTACTTCCGGTATTGTTACGCTTGAAGATATTATGGAAGAAATTTTTGGCGAAATTGAAGACGAACACGATAATTTAGGTTATGTAGAAAAAGTTATCTCAGAAACAGAATATATATTCTCAGGAAGACTTGAAATTGATTATATAAACGAAAAATATAATCTTAACCTACCAGTTTCTTCTGAGTACGAAACACTTGCCGGATACATATTACTAAAACACGAAAGTATTCCAAAACTTAACGATGTTATTAAGTTAGATTCCTTTTCAATAAAAATTCTTGAAGTGAGTAATACTCGTATTAATTTGGTTAATCTAAAGATAGATTAGCCGGTTTAACGCCTAAACTCTGATAAAATTACAGCAGTTGCTGTAGATACGTTTAAGGATTCTGCTTTTACTTTTCCTGCACTTGGTATATAAAGTTTGTGTGTAACATATTTTGATATTTTTTCGTTAATTCCTTTTCCTTCGTTACCCATTATTATACAGGCTTCTTGTCTTAAATTTTGCTTGTAAATATTTTCTCCTTCAAGAAAAGTACCGTAAATATTGCCTTTGTAATTTGATAAAAATTCTTCTAAATTGGTATAAAATATTTGTGTTTCAACAAATGCTCCCATAGTAGATTGTAATACTTTTTGATTATATAATTCAACAGTATCCGGCGAACAAACAATTGTGTTTATTCCAAACCAATTTGCAGTACGTATAATTGTACCAAAATTTCCCGGGTCTTGTATTGAATCTAAACACAAAATTAACTTGTTAGAGCTATCAAATTTTTGTTTTGGTTCAGGAATATTAACAACTGCTAAAATATTATTAGGCGTTTTTAAACCTGATATACGTTGCATTTCTTTTGCTGATATTAATATAGTATCAAAATCTATTGTTTCTTTAAAAGCTGATGTAACATAAATTTCATCAATATTATATTCTGAATTAACAACATCACTTACAATTTTGTAGCCTTCTACAACAAATTGTTTATTTTGCTGCCTGTACTTCTTTTGATGAAGCAATTTTATTTGTTTAATTTTGTTTGTACTTATCATATATTTTACCGCAAATACGCGAATTTATTTTATATCTATTGTCTCAATACTTATGTCTTATATCTCACTTCCAAATCAATTTAATCAATATTTTTAAGAACCATAATAAGTTTACCATCTAAATACATAAACAAGCTATTTTTTTCAAATTTATAGTTAAGTTCTTTATTTCTAATAGTTTTTATAATGTTTAAATTATTCTGACAGCCCATTTTTGTTGATATTATTTTTGAAAACTTTATTGAGCTTTTGTTTATTTCTATTTCGCCATTAAAAGTATTACAACCGTCGTTACCCATTACTCTCGATTTTGTGGTATTAATCTCAAATATAGGTAAACCTTTTGCATAATCTTTTTTATTTAATTCTTTTCCATCATACTCTATTACAGCCCAAATATTATGTAATTTATAATTTGGTTCAAAACTTTCAAAAAAATCAAGAATTGTAGTTAGTACATTTATTCTAGCTTTATCCTTCTCAATATAAAGTTCGTGCATAGCATTTGGTACAAAATATCCATTTGCATCTTTTTTTAATTTTTTTAATTTATATATAAATTCTTTATGAGAATTAGGGTCAACAATTTTTTCATCTTCACCTGAAAATAATAATAATGGAGTTTGTATTTTATCTGCATTATCGAAAATATATTTAAACTGTTTACACGAATTTACAACCCATTGGTAGGTTGCACTTCCAAGTCGAGCATCGGTAGTTTCGTTAAATGCTTTTAGCATACGTTTATATCGTATTTCACTATGTGTTAATGTATTATCTTCAAATTTAACTGAATCATCTTGATAATCAGTTCCTCCCATAACATATTTTGGATTTTTAGATTCTAAAACATTAACAGCAGTGCAAGTTGGTGGAGGTAACCCCAACATAGGAGATGAAAAAACAGCTGCTTTAAAATCAGTTGGATATTGTTCTAAATAAGTCATACCAATAGCTCCACCCATTGAGTGAGTCATTAAAAATATATTTTTATGCTTATCTTTAGTAACATAATTGTTATAAAATGTTTTTAAATCATCTATATAATACTGAAAATTACTTACATAACCCATGTCATGATTTTCTAACATTCTACCTGATAAACCTTGTCCTCTGTGGTCATGTATATAAATTGAATAACCATTATTATACAAATCATAAATCAGTTCTTTATACTTAATTGCGGCTTCTGTTCTACCTGAAGATATAACTATTGCCCCTTTTTCATTAAATTTTTGCTTAAATATTTTATAATATATCTTAACATTTTTTTCACCAATAAAACTTCCTTCATTTCCTGAATTATAAAAAGCATCTATTTTTTTTACATAATCAGGTAATTGCAAATCTTTTTCGGTTGTTAATTTATATTTATTTTCTGTATCGTTTATTGTTTTTAACGATGCTGAACACGATACTAATACAAGTGTAATAAATAATAATTTTAATGTTTTCATTTTATTTTAAATTAGTCCATAATGATATTTCATTCTCTCGCAGAAAGGAGATTCATTTTATTTTAAGTTCATATATTCGGTTCTCCAAGATTCATCTTGTACATCTTGCAAAAGTTTTATTAAATTATTGCCATAAATTGGTTCAGTTATAAATTTTTTTATACCGTATTGCTTTAAAAACTGCATTTGTCTTATTGATGGCGCTTGAGCTCTACCCGCCCATCCAATATTATCGTTTGCATATTTTTGATGCCAAGGATACTCAGAATATTTTATTTTCCATAAACTTTTAATTGCTTGATAACTAATATTATATTCTTTCATAAAATCTATTGTATCAGGGTTTGCTTTTGATGGTCTATTTCCGGTAAATTCATACATAAAATTCTCTCTATTAAGGTAATGCAGAGTTTTACCACCTCTTTTATTTACATCAATCACACCGTATCTAACCAAATTAGAACTCTCACCATTTGCTAGTTTTATAAAAAAATAATGCTTTGCTATATTATTGCTATCCAATAACTGAGAAAAAACAACAAAAGAAATAAATTGTAAAAATACTATTATTAATATTTTAATTTTATTCATCTCCTATAAAATCTAATAAATTTATATAACTGTTTGGTTTTGCGATAATTGTGTTATCTTGATCTAACAAAAATAGTGTTGGTGTAGCATAAACTGCATATTTATCAGGAACATTTTCTTTGTTATTACATTCACAAATATTTATCCATTCTTTTGGAAAATTTTCTTCTTTATTTTTCCAATCCTTATTTGTATAATCTAACGAGTATGTTATTACTTTAATTTTAGGAGCTATTTCACTTATGTTTTCTTCCAAATCATTTAAAGTTTCTTCACAGTGAGGACACCAAGAAGCCCAAAAAACAACAAGTTTTTGCTCTGCTTTAATATCATATAATTTTGTATTATCATCAATTTTAAAATTATAAGCTTTGTTTCCAACCATTGCACTAACAATATTGTTTATGTTAAACACTTTTTGAGCAATATCTTTTTCCTTTAAATTTAACTTACTAAAATTAATTAATTGTTTAGCTTTTAAAGCAGCATATTCATAAACCACATCTAAATCGTAATATCTAAATTTATCTATCAAAAAATCAGCAACATATAAATTAAGTAATTCATTTTTTTTAAAAGCATTCAAAATAGTATCAACAGCCGGTAAAAATGCATTTTGTTGCTGTTCTCTATTATAATCTTTTTTATTGTAAGTATTCAAATATGAAATAATTAACTCACCTAAAAACCTTGTATGTATTAAATTAAAATCGAATTTTATATTTTCATTAACAAAACCAGTAGAACTATGTTTATATAAATCAGCAATTTTGGGTACAAAATTATTTGGATAACTACGTTTTAAACTATCAATATAACTATTATTCAGAGTATTTAATTCATTTTTTCTATCCTTTATTTTTTCATAAAATTTATCTGATTTAGGATAAAAATTCAAAAGTTGGTTTAATAAACCATAAGATGTATTATTTGTATAATAAAAATCAAAAAAACTATTAAGCATATTATTTTCAATCGATTTTTTAAATATTACAGGTTTATTTTCATCACAATTATCAATAAAAATTATAGATTCATTATTATAGATAAAATCAATATCAATTGCTTCATTTTTTAAATTATATTCACCAATATCATACTTTGATAAATCTTTAATAAAAAAGCCCGAACTATCAATCTTTATGGTTCCTACATGAGTTTTATCATTAAAATAATATTTGTTAATATTAATCATTTTATCGCTACAAGTAATTTTACCTTTCAACAAATTTTGTGCATAAATATGCGAAAAACTTAGTAAAACAATTAAAACAAAACCTCTCATTATGTAAATATTTATATTAATTTTATCGAAGGTAAGAATTTATATTAAAATATAACTAATTTTGCATAAATATTTTTCTAATATGTTTCCAAATTATGATATAATTGTTGTTGGTGCGGGTCATGCCGGTTGTGAAGCTGCTTATATTGCTGCAAAAATGGGAAAGCAAACTCTTCTCATTACCATGGATATGAATAAAATGGCTCAAATGAGTTGTAATCCTGCCATAGGAGGTATAGCAAAAGGTCAAATTGTAAGAGAAATTGATGCAATGGGTGGTTTTCAAGGAATAGCAACCGATAAATCTACCATTCAATTTCGTATGCTTAATAAATCAAAAGGACCTGCAATGTGGAGTCCAAGAGCACAATGCGACCGTATGATATTTTCTGATACATGGCGTGCTAAACTAGAAAATACCGATAATTTAGATTTACTTCAAGATACAGTTAACGAACTTTTTTTAGAAAACAATACTGTTTACGGTGTAAAAACTCTTATGGGAATACCTATAAAATCTAAAACTGTAATTCTTACAAACGGAACTTTTTTAAACGGTTTAATGCACGTAGGTAGAACTCAAATTGAGGGTGGTCGCGCTGGTGATTCTTCTTCATACGGAATATCAGAACAATTACTAAAAGCTGGTTTTACAGTAGAAAAACTAAAAACAGGAACTCCTGCAAGACTTGATGGTAGAACAATAGATTTTTCAAAATTAGACGAACAAAAGGGAGATGAAAAACCTGAAAAATTTTCTTTTAGTTCAGAGACTAAACCAATACAAAAACAACGTAGTTGTTATATTACATTTACTGATTTAAATGTACATGATACATTACGTACCGGATTTAAATTTAGTCCTCTTTTTGATGGTACAATTAAAGGTATTGGCCCAAGATATTGCCCAAGCATTGAAGATAAACTTAATACTTTTGCTGATAAAGATAGTCATCAGTTATTTTTAGAACCTGAAGGTACTACTACAAACGAGTATTATATAAATGGTTTTTCTAGTTCTTTACCATGGGAAATACAATATAAAGCTCTTAGAAAAATTAAAGGTTTAGAAAATGTAAAAATATTTAGACCTGGTTATGCAATAGAATATGACTACTTCGACCCTACCCAACTAAAACATACATTAGAAACAAAACTTATAAGTAATTTATTTTTTGCAGGACAAATAAATGGTACTACAGGTTACGAGGAAGCTGCAGCTCAAGGTTTAGTTGCAGGTATAAATGCAGCTTTAAAAATAGATAAAAAAGAAGCTTTTATTTTAAAAAGATATGATGCATACATTGGAGTATTAATTGATGACTTAGTTACTAAAGGTGTAGATGAACCATACCGTATGTTTACTTCTAGAGCAGAATATAGAATTTTATTAAGGCAAGATAATGCTGATGAAAGATTAACTCCAATAGCAAATAAATACGGATTAATAGATAATGCAAGATTTAATAATTTTATTGATAAATATAAAAAAGTATATAATTTAATTAAATATTTAACATCAACATCTATTAAACCAGAATTAATTAATAATTATTTAAAAGAAATTAATAGTACAGAATTGAAACAAAAAACAAAACTTTATGATGTTTTAGTTAGACCAAAAGTTTCTTTATTAGAAATAATAAAAATTGATAATTTATTAAACAAATATATACAAGACAATAATATTAATAATATTATTATAGAATCAACAGAAATAGCAAGTAAATATGAAGGATATATTGTAAGAGAAAAAAAGATTGCAGAAAAAATAAAAAGACTTGAAACTATTAAAATACCTAAAAATTTTGATTATAGCTCTTTAAAAAACATATCAATAGAAGCAAGATTAAAATTAAACAAAATAAGACCTATAGATATTGGTCAAGCTTCTAGAATTCCCGGGGTTGACCCTTCTGATATAAATGTTTTGTTAATTAAATTTGGTAGATAAAAATATTTGTTTCACGTGGAACATTTTAAATAAACAATAAATATAAACAAAAATGTTTCACGTGGAACATTTTAAAATTAATATAATATGAAAATAAAAGGAAATATTGTAGATATTGAAAACAGGCGAATATATAAGGGCACTGTAATAACAGAAAATAATATGATAAAAGATATTATTGAAGAAAATAATAATAATACAGAGTATATATTACCCGGATTAATAAATTCACATGTACATATTGAGAGTAGTATGGTTACACCATTAGAATTTTCTAAAGAAGCTATTAAACATGGTACGGTAGCAGTAGTAACCGACCCACACGAAATAGCAAATGTAATTGGAGTTGAAGGTATAAACTTTATGTTAGAAAATTCAAAGCTTTCACCATTAAAATTTTATTTTGGTGTACCTTCTTGTGTACCTGCAACTAGTTTTGAAACTTCTGGTGCAATTATTGATTCTAAAATTACTGATACATTATTACAAAAAGATGAATTTAAGTTTCTTTCAGAAATGATGAATTTTCCCGGCGTAATATATGATGACAATGAAATACACAATAAATTGAAATCTGCTTTAAAATATAATAAACGTATTGACGGTCATGCTCCGGGTCTAAAAGGTGAAGATTTAAAAAAATATATAAATTCAGGAATTAGTACCGATCATGAGTGTACAACATACAAAGAAGCAGAAGAAAAAATTAATCTTGGTATGAAAGTGCAAATAAGAGAGGGTAGTGCTGCAAAAGATTTTAATAATTTATATCAACTTATTGATAATCATACAGATAACACTATGATTTGTACTGATGACACTCATCCTGACGATTTAGTAAAAGGTCATATTAATGTAATAATAAAGCAAGCACTTGATAAAGAAGTAGATATATTTAATATATTGCAAACTGTATGTGTAAATCCGGTAAAACATTATAATTTAGAGGTTGGATTATTACAAAAAGGAGATTTAGCAGACTTTATTGTAATTGATAATTTTGATAATTTTAATATTCTTAAAACTGTTATTAACGGAAAAATACAATTTGAAAATAATAAAATACAATTTAATAACACATCGTTTAATGAAATAAATAATTTCAACGCCAAATCTATATCAATAAACGATATAAGCCTTTCTAAGACATCTAATAATAAATTTAATGTTATTAGTTGTTTCGATGGTGATTTGTTTACAAAACGCAGCTTAGAAACTATTAAAACTAAAAATAATACTTTTATATCTGATACTGAAACTGATATACTTAAAATTGTTGTATATAACAGATATGTAGAATCTAAACCTATTGTAGGATTTATAAAAGGTTTTGGTTTAAAATATGGTGCAATTGCACAAAGTATAGCTCACGATAGTCATAATATAATTGCTGTTGGAACAAATGATGATGATATAGTTGCAGCAATTAATAAAATAGTAGAAAATAAAGGAGGTATTTGTTTAAGTAATGATAATAATATTTATGATATTAAATTAGAAATAGCTGGATTAATGACAAATAAACCTGTTACAGAAATAGCAGAAAAATACGAATTTATAACTAAAAAAACTATAGAATTAGGTAGTAAATTAAAATCACCATTTATGACACTTTCTTTTATGGCACTATTAGTAATTCCGGAAATAAAAATTGGAGATAAAGGTATATTTGATGGTTTAAAATTTGAATTTATTGATTAATAAATACTTAACTTATTTATTTGATAATAAATGATTTATAAAATATTATTATGTTAATTCTGTGTTAACAAAAGTTTAAATAAATTATATAAAAATTAAAAAATAAATTTGCTTTATAATAAACATATCTGCTTATATATTTAATGTAAATAAACAAATTTATTTTTAATTATTAAACAGTAAAAAACTAACAATATATTTAGAGTGTTTTACTTAAAAACAAAAAAAATTTACTTAATAAATATATTACTAACAATGGTTAATAAAAACTACATAAATATAATTTTTAAGCACTTACTATTAACATTAATGTTAGCTAAATTTTATAAATGATATTAATTAAAAAAAACAAATATTTAGAAGAATTTTTATTAACCATTGTTAGTAATATATTTATTAAGTAAATTTTTTTTGTTTTTAAGTAAAACACTCTAAATATA
>CAMZKE010000138.1 GCA_947311115.1 uncultured Bacteroidales bacterium
AAAATTATTCCCATAGCTATTGCTATGCAAAGAATTTTTACCTCAATAAAGAAAAATATATTCTAATTTATTTATAACGTACTTTGATATCAAGTTGGTATTAGTCATAATTATGTATTGTTTTCAAAAGAAATAGTAATAAATATGAATTATGGCTTAATTTTCTTTATAAAATATTAAAATTTTGCATATATAATATATCTTTGTAAAAAAATACATTGTAATGATAAAAATAACATTTCCTGATGGAGCTGTAAAAGAGTATAATAAAGGCGTTTCCGGATTGGAAATAGCTGCAAGTTTAAGCTCGCGTTTGGCAAAAGAAATTGTTGCTGTTGGAGTTAATGGCAAAACTATTGATGCTAACTTGCCTATTACCGAGGACGCTGAAATTAAGTTGTATAAGTTTGATGATGCTGAAGGTAAAGATGCTTTTTGGCATTCATCGGCACATATTATGGCTGAAGCATTAGAAAGTTTTTATCCGGGTATTAAATTTGGAATAGGTCCTACAATTGATAATGGTTTTTATTATGATGTTGAATTACCTGAAGGAAAAACAATTTCTGAAAACGACTTTAAAAAAATTGAAGATAAATTTTTGGAAATAGCACGTGGGAAGCATGATTTTGTACGTCGTGAAGTTTCAAAAGCCGAAGCATTAAAAACTTTTGAAGAAAAAGGCGATGAGTATAAATTAGAACTTATTAGTGAGCTTGAAGATGGTACAATTACTTTTTATACACAAAATAATTTTACCGATTTATGCCGAGGACCACATATACCTAATTCAGGAATTGTAAAAGCAATAAAATTACTTAATATTGCCGGAGCATATTGGCGTGGTGATGAAAAAAATAAGCAATTGACTCGTATTTATGGAGTTAGCTTTCCAAAACAAAAAATGCTTACAGAGTATTTAGAGTTGTTGGAACAAGCAAAATTACGTGACCATCGTAAACTTGGAAAAGAACTAGAGCTTTTTACATTCTCAGAAAAAGTAGGGAAAGGTTTACCTCTTTGGTTGCCAAAAGGTGCAATGTTGCGTGAAAGATTAGAAAACTTCCTTAAAAAAGTACAAAAAGAATATGGTTACCAGCCAGTAATTACTCCACATATTGGACAAAAGGAACTTTATGTAACTTCCGGTCATTATGCAAAATATGGAGCAGACAGTTTTCAGCCAATAAATACACCGCAAGAAGGAGAAGAATTTTTGTTAAAACCAATGAATTGCCCTCATCACTGCGAAATTTTTAATTCATCGCCAAAATCGTACAAAGATTTACCTGTACGTTTTGCCGAATTTGGTACCGTATATCGTTACGAGCAAAGTGGCGAACTTCATGGTTTAACTAGGGTGAGAGGATTTACACAAGATGATGCTCATATTTTTTGTACACCAGACCAATTAAAAGAAGAGTTTATAAAGGTTATTGATATTGTACTTTATATTTTTAAAACATTAGATTTTGATAATTTTGTTACTCAAATATCATTAAGAGATAAAGAGGATAGAAGTAAATATATTGGCTCTGACGAGAATTGGGAGAAAGCAGAAGCTGCAATTATTGAAGCAACTAAAGAAAAAGGTTTAGAAACAGTTGTAGAGTATGGCGAAGCTGCTTTTTATGGTCCAAAGCTTGATTTTATGGTGAAAGATGCTCTTGGTAGAAGTTGGCAACTTGGTACTATTCAGGTAGATTATAATTTGCCTGAACGTTTTGAGTTAGAATATAAAGCTAGTGATAATCAAATGCACAGACCTGTAATGATACACCGAGCACCTTTTGGTTCTATGGAAAGATTTGTTGCTGTACTTATTGAGCATACTGCGGGAAAATTCCCGTTATGGCTAACTCCAGAGCAAGCTGTCATACTTCCTGTTAGTGAGAAATATAACGAATATGCAAAAAAAGTTTCAAATTTGTTAAATAATTACGATATTCGCACTTCGGTTGATGATAGAAATGAAAAAATTGGCCGTAAAATTCGTGATAATGAGTTGAAACGTATACCATTTATGCTTATTGTCGGAGACAAAGAAATTGAAACAAACTCAGTTTCGGTACGTAAGCAAGGTGACGGAGATAAAGGGACTCTAAAAGTTGAAGAGTTTGCTAATCTTGTAAACGATGAAATAAAGAAATTGTTAGGAAACTAACATATAAATATAAGTTTAATTAAAGATAGGAGGGCTTAAAAATAGCTATTAAAAGAAGACGCAAGCCGATTGATAGAAAAAACGATTTAAAGTACAAGTACAAAATAAATCAGTATATCAGGGCGCGAGAAGTGAGAGTTGTTGGTGATAACGTTGAACCAGATGTTTACACCATTGAAAAGGCACGTATTATGGCATCTGAACAGGATTTAGATTTGGTTGAAATATCACCAAAGGCAGATCCTCCAATTTGCCGTATTGTAGATTTTCAGAAGTTTCTTTATCAATTAAAAAAGAAACAAAAAGACCAGAAAAGTAAGGCTACAAAAGTAGTTGTAAAGGAAATTCGTTTTGGTCCTAATACCGATGACCATGATTATAACTTTAAACTAAATCATGCAAAAAAATTCTTACAAGATGGTGCAAAAGTTAAAGCGTATGTATTTTTTAAAGGACGTACTATTTTATTTAAAGATAAAGGCGAAATTCTACTTTATAGATTTGCTCAAGATTTAGAGGACTATGCAAAGGTTGAACAAATGCCTAAGTTGGAAGGTAAACGAATGATAATGATGTTTTCTCCAAAAGTAGCACCAAAAGGTGGTGCTCCTAAAAAGAATTAGTGTGTTTGAAAATATAATAATATAAAGAAAGAGGCTTTTGCCTCTTTCTTTGTTTTCGTAATTGTTATGATTAAATTGGGTGGTGGTAATTACATTACTGATATTTCTCTATGAAAAAATTATTTAGAGTTAAAATCTTTAACAAAACGCCTAATTAAAGCCCATTCTTTTAGCATATCCTTTGCTTCTTGAGCAGGGTAGCCCAACATTACTTTACCTGCTGGAACATCATTCATAATGCCGGTGCCTGCACCAATCTTTGAACCTGTATGTAAAGTGCATTGTTCTTTTATAGAAACTCCGCCACCAACCATAACTCCATCTTCTAAAGTTACGCCTCCGGCTAAACCTGTTGTGCCTGCAATAATGCAAGAACGTCCAATATTACAATTATGTGCTATTTGTACTAAATTATCAATTTTTGTTCCATCTCCAATAGTAGTTGAGCTAAATTTACCTCTATCAACGCAAGTATTAGCTCCTATTTCAACACCATTACCTATAACAACATTGCCTATTTGTGGGATTTTTACCAGACTTCTACCATCTTCACTTGGTCGGAAACCAAAACCGTCTGCACCAATACTAACATTTGAATGAATAATGCACATAGCACCAATAATGGTTCTTTCTCTGATTGATGTGTTTGACCAAATAATAGTTCCTTGTCCAATTCTTGAATTATCTAAAATTGTAGTATTAGGGTATATTGTAACCCCATCTTCAATAATAACATTTTTACCAATATAACTATTAGCACCGATACTACAGCCATTTCCTATTTTTGCTGTTTTTTCAATTATTGCTGATGAGTGAGTATCAAATTTTGGATAACCGGGATCAAAGCTTGATAATATTTGAGCCATTGCTAACTCTGCATTTTCAACTTTAATAAATGCTCTATTTTCTTGTGGTTTTGCGTTTATTTTTTTATCAATTAGTGCAACACTTGCTTTAGAATTATCCCAAGTCTTAAGATATTTATTACTAATAATAAAACTTATCTGATTTTCGTTAGCTTTATCGAGTTGTTCTGCTCCGGAAATTATATTAGTTGTATTTCCTATTATTTCGCCATTAACAATAGCTGCTAGCTCATTAAGAGTATATGATTTCATTATTTCCAATTTTTTGTAAAAGTAATAAAAATTATGCGTTTAATAACCTTACTATTTCATTGGAATCTTTTAGTGATGATATTTTGCCGTTTATATTTATTAGAACTTGTGGTTTGCCTTTTGAAATTGTTTTTGAAAAATAGATTGTGAATTTCTTAGTTTTATAGATACCCTTTAACGAATTATGATTTAAATTACTCATAATTCCTTTGGAATATATGTAATTTTTTATTTTACTTAGTTCTTTCATTTAACAAACGAGGGTAAATGATTATTATTAAGTTTCTAAGGCTTTTTTTAATCTGTTTGGGTTTAATTCCCCGTCCCTTGGGACGTATAAAAGAATAGTATTCCAAAACGATACCTCGTCCGCTTGCGGCGAGGAGATTCATTAAAGCTTGTATAAGTATAGAATGATTTTATTAAAAAAATTATTCTGCTTTCTTTATCGACACAGCTATAAATGTTTGTTTTCTAAAATCTTTAACTTTTACAGTTATGTAAAAAATATTTGTTTCAGAATAATTACCAATTGACGAAATTTGTTCATCAGAAATACTAATTTTAATTTTACCGGTACCATCTTTAACCCAATAAAAGTTGTTATCAAGTTTTTCAATAATTCTACCTTTAAATAAAACTTCTAGGTTTTGTTGCGATATTTTCTCTATATTAATTACAGTTTTATTAATATCGAACCTTAAAGGTTTTTTTTCGTTATTGTTTGTTTGAGCATTTGTTGCAAAATTAAACAAAACTGTTAATGCAAAAATAATTAGTCTTAATCTCATAATTTCGTTTTTTAATTATTTAGGTAAATTTACAATTTATAATTAGTAAATAAAAATTATAAATTTATAATTTACATTTTGTAGAGTTTATTATTCAGCAGCTTTTTCTTCTTCTTTAGAAATCCAACCACCTCCAATGGCTTTATAAAGTTTAATATAAGAATTTAAATACAACTGTTTTGCTTGATACAGATTTAATTCAGATTCAAAAGCTTGACGTTGAGATTCCAATACTTCAAGATAACTTGTTACACCTTTATCGTACCTTTGTTTTGATAAATTTTGTGCATTATCAGCTGCTTTAAAATGATTTTCCCTAGATTTTATTTCATCTTTGTAAGAACTGATATCTACTAGAGCATCTTCTACTTCACGAAATGCTTGTAATATAGTTTTTCTATAAGCATAAATTGCTTGTTCAGTTTTTTCTCTTTCTATTTGAACTCTTCGTTTGTTTTTGTTAAAGTTAAATAGAGGTCCTAAAAAATTAGCACCAACATTCCAAGCTAAACCTGTAGCATTCAATTGTGTTAAATCATTACTTGCTCCACCCAAAAAACCTGTTAAACTAATTGCGGGAAAACGCATAGCGATAGCAGCACTAATCTTAGCGTTTTGCGATGCTAACATCATTTCTGATTGTAGAATATCCGGTCTGCGTTCTAATAACTCAGAAGGTAATCCGTTAGGAATTTCCTCAGGTATCTCTATATCTTTTAAATCTTTGTTGGCAATTATTGGTCCAGGGTTTTTCCCTATTAATATGCTTAATGCATTTTCTGTTTTTGCTAACATCCTTTTGTAAACAGGAATAGCTGTTTGTGCAATTGCTACTTGCATTTGTGCCTGATTTAAGTCTATTTCAGGAGCATAGCCCACATCAAATCTTTGTTGAATAATATCTAAATATTCATTTCTGGTTTTTAAGGTTTTTTCTGCAACTTTTAATCTTGCTTTATAATCTAATATTTGAAAATATTCAGTAACTACCTCAGTAATTAGTGCTATTTGAAGTTCTCTCATACCATATTCCGTAGCCAATAAATCTGCTTTGGCTGCTTCGTTTAAACTTTTGTATTTACCCCAAAAATCAATTTCCCAAGCCATATTTACTCCTGCCGAAAAACTAGAACTTTCACTTGGCAATACAAATCCGGAATAATTTCCTCTATTAATACCACCTTGCACCCCAAAATTTGGTAAAGCATCGGCTTTTGTGTAACCAACTGTATATCTAGCTTGTTCTACCCTACTTGCCATTGTTAATACATCTAGACTGCTATCTAATGCATATTTTACCAGTGTATCTAATTCAGAATCGTTGAACATTGTCCACCATTCTATATTTTGCAAAGAATCATCACTAGCCGAAAAACGAAATTTTTCTGCTGTTACAATTTCAGGTCTTTTATAATCCGGACCTAGTTTACAACTTGTAACTAATGTACTTATTGCGATAACTATTAGTATGTATTTTGTGTATTTCATCATTTAATTATATTAGTAAAAAGACAAAAGTAATAAGTATTAAGACCTTCTTCTTTTTGAGTTATTTTTTTATTTCTATTTATGTATTATTTAGTAAAAAGTAATAAGACTAATTATCTTTTCCTTTTTGAATTAATTAATCCTATTATCATTCTCTCTATTTCAACAATATCATTTATTATATCATCACATTCAGCTTTTGTTATAAAGTTTAAATCCATTGATAATATATATTGAGTTTCTATTTCATAACATGAACCTAAAGCAATATCTAAAAAGCGACTAAAATCCATTTCAGTGTTTCTCCCTGAGCCTTCTGCTATATTAGAAGGAATAGATATTGTGGCTCTTTTAATTTGCGACACAAGACCAAACTTTTCATCAGTAGGGAATTTAGATAACAAGGCATACGATTTTTTTGTTAAAACTCGTGCCTTTTGCCATACTTTAAGTTCTCTAAAATTATTCATCTTTCTTTTTTAGTATCCTGAGTAATAAGATGTTAGTAATAAGATGTTAGTAATAAGATGTCAGTAATAAGATGTCAGTAATAAGATGTCAATAATGAGACTATTACTCTCAATCTTATTACTTATTACTCTCAATCTTATTACTTATTACTTTCAATCTTATTACTTATTACTCTCAATCTTATTACTCATTACTGTTAATCTTATTACTCATTACTCCTAATCTTTCCACTTTCCAAAAGCTTATCTCTCTTCTTCTCATATCCAAACAATTTACCTATTGCTACAAACAACATAGGATACATAAACACTCCAAGAAATGTTGCTAATCCCATTCCTCCAAGTAGTGCCATTCCCATAACTTTTCTTGACTCTGCACCTGAGCCGGTTGCAATTACAAGAGGGAAGACTCCAAGTATAAACGAGAATGCTGTCATTAAAATAGGTCTAAATCTAGATTTTGCAGCAACCATTGCAGCATCAAATAAACTTAGTCCTTTTTTAAATTCATCGTTAGCAAATTCAACAATTAAGATTGCATTTTTTGCTGCCATTCCAATTAACATTACAAATGATACTTGTGCAAAAATATTATTTTCGAAAGTTGGACTACCTAAACGACCTAGCCAAAGAGCTAAAAATGCTCCAAAAATTGCAAAAGGTGTTCCAAGTAAAATACTAAGTGGTAACGACCAACTTTCGTACTGTGCTGCTAATATTAAAAATACAAATACTAAAGAAAAAGTTAAAATTACTCCCAAAGAGCCAGATGCTTTTTTCTCTTGAAAAGACATGGCATTCCAAGAATACCCCATATCAGCAGGTAATACTTCTGCTGCAACTTCTTCTAAGGCATTCATAGCTTCTTCAGATGTATATCCGGGAGCAGGAGCACCTGTAACTTCTGCAGCACGATACAAATTAAAACGTGTAGTATATTCCGGACCTGAAACTGGTTTAATATCAACTAAGGTTGCCAAAGGAACCATATTCCCATCTTTGTTTTTTATAAAGAAATTACTAATCTCTTTTTCGTCGCTTCTGTATTCCGGTTCTGCTTGTAAATATGTTTTATATAATCTACCAAAACGGGTAAAATCGTTTACATAAGCTCCACCCATAAATGCTCCTACTGTTGTATATAAATCATTAAGGTTAACACCCATTTTAAGGGCTTTTTCTTTATTTACATCCATATATCGCTGAGGAACAGTTGCTTGAAAGGTTGAGAAAGCTCTTGCTATTTCAGGCCTAGCATTTGCTGCTTGAATAAATTTCATTAAGTTTTCTGATAAATATTGAGGGTCTTTCCCTGCTTTATCTTGTATCATTATACTAAAGCCGGAACCATTTCCTAAACCGGGAATTGCGGGTGGTCCAAAGGCAAATGCTTGTGCATCTTTTACTTTGACAAATAATTCTTTATTAATATCATCAATAATTTCCTTTGCTGTTTTATCTCTATCTTCCCAATTTTTTAGACTGGCAAAAGCAAAACCTTGATTAGATGACATTGCTCCTGACAAAATTGAATATCCTGTTGCATTAGTTACATATTTAACATTAGGGTTATTTAGTATTATAGCTTCTACTTTTTTTGCAACGGCATCGGAACGCTGAAGCGAAGCAGCATCAGGTAACTGATAGTTTACAAAGAAATAGCCCATATCTTCTTCCGGAATAAATCCTCCGGGAACCATTTTTCCGAAAATTGCAGCACCAATTGTTAATATAATAATCATCACAACTCCTCTTTTAAGCTTACGAGATACAACACTAGTAAAACTCATATAAGATTCGGTTGTTTTATCCATTCCTTTATTAAATTTTGCAAAAAACCACCCTAATGCACCTTTATAGGGTTTGGGCTCTTTTAGCATAATAGAACACAAGGCAGGACTTAATGTTAGTGCATTTACTGATGAAACTATTACAGAAACCACAATGGTAATTGCAAATTGCTGATACAAACGACCTGTTATTCCAGCCATTCCCGCAACCGGAATAAATACAGCAACAAGCACTAATGTGGTAGCAATAACTGGAGCAGTAACGGCTCGCATTGCTGCAAGAGTTGCTTCTTTTGCATTCATCCCTTTTGCAATATTTACTTGCACAGCTTCAACCACAACAATAGCATCATCTACCACAATACCAATGGCTAATACTAAACCTAAAAGAGAGAGTACATTTATTGTAAATCCTAACATTGGGAAGAAAATAAATGCACCAACTAAAGAAACCGGTATTGCTAGTGTAGGTATAAGTGTTGCCCTCCAATCTTGAATAAAAATAAATACTACTAATATTACTAACAATAATGCAACAATTAATGTTACCACAATATCTTTAATTCCTGCAGTAATTGGGGCAACTGTATCGATTGATACAGTATATTTTACAGTTTCAGGAAAATCTTTTTTCAAGACTTCCATTTCTTCTAAAATCTTGTTTTTTAACTCTACAGCATTTGCCCCCGGAGCTTGGTAAAGAGCAATAATGGAACAGGTTTGACCATTAAAACGAGTATAAGCGTTGTATGTCTCAACCCCTAATTTAATACTTGCTATATCTTTCAGCTTTACTTGTGAACCATCTTCTAATGTACGAACTACTATTTCGCCAAATGATTCAGGAGAGTTAAATCGTTCAGGCATTCTAACGGTATATGTAAATTCGGTTCCTGCAGGTGCGGGCTCTGCACCAAATTTACCTCCCGGAACAATTTTGTTTTGAGAGTTTATTGCATTAATAATTTCGTTTATTGTAATTCCCATTTTTGAAAGTCTATCAGGTTTTATCCAAATTCGCATTGAATAATCTGAAGCTCCCATTACACTAACATCACCAATACCCTTAATTCGGGCTAATTTATCTTTTATATTGATAAGTGCATAATTTCCTAAGAAATCTTGATCGTAATTTGGATTATCAGATGTTAACGCAATCAACATTAAAGTACTTGGTAACATTTTTTTTGTTGTTACACCAAGCTTAGTAACCTCAGATGGTAGTTTTGCACTTGCTGCAGACACCCTATTCTGAGCCAATACAGTATTCATATCAGGGTCTGTACCAACAGCAAAAGATATTTGCAAAGTCATAGTTCCATCGTTTGCATTGGTTGATTTCATATAAATCATATTATCAACACCATTTACTTGTTGTTCTAAAGGTGTTGCAACAGATTCTTCAACATTTAAAGCATTTGCACCTGTATATGAGGCTTGCACCTGAACTATAGGTGGTGTTAAATTTGGATATTGTTCAATGGGTAAACCGATTAAACTGATAGCTCCAACTATTACGATAATAATCGCTATCACCATTGCAACAATTGGTCGGTGAACAAAAAAGTTTCCTTTACTTTCTGACATAATTATAATGTTTAATAACGATTATTTACCTTCTGCTAAATTATAAACCTGACTTTTAAAAACTGTATCAACAGGATTTATAATCATTCCGCTTTTAACTTTTTGCAAAGCATCAATAACAATTCTATCACCGGGCTTTAATCCTTCTGTGATTGCAGCTAAATCTCCTGACTTATACGCTACTGTAATCGGTCTGTTAACAACTTTATTGCTATCATTTACCATAAAAACAGAGTATTGTCCTTGCAACTCCACAATACAACGCTGAGGAACAATTATTGCATCTTTTTGATAATCTGTCAATACTTCCACCTTAGCATACATTCCGGGACGTAATAAACCATCAGGGTTCGGAAAAGAAGCTTGTACAAGAATAGAGCCTGTACTTTCGTCAATATTTCTATCCACAAAATCTATTTTACCTTTATGATTATATATTGATTCATCTGCTAATCGTAATTGTACATCAATATCGTCATGTTCTTTTGCATTATCAATCTCACCTTCTTTAACTTTTTGTATTCGTTTTTTTGCAATAGTTAAAAACTGTGCTTCTGTTACAGAAAATTTAACTACAACTGTATCTGTTTTTGAAACAGTGTTTAATATTACAGGATTGGGTTGTTTACCAACAAACTCGCCTACTTTGGCTAAAGTTTTTCCAATAACACCGGTAAGTGGTGATTTTACTTGCGTATAACTTAAATCTATATTTGATGATTTTAGATTTTCTCTAGCTGCATTTAAGTTTGCTTTAGCATCGTCATAAGCAGCTTGGGCAGCATCTAAATCACTTTTACTAACTGCATTTGTTGCTGCAAGTGGTTTTATTCTTTCTAAATCGGCTTTTGCTTTTGACACTTGAGTTTGTGCTGCTGTTACTGCACTTTTTTGTGCATTACTTGCAGCTGCTAATGATTGTGGGTCTATTGTATATAAAAGCTGACCTTTTTCTACTTTTGAACCTTCTTGGAATTCAATACTTTCTAAAAAACCTTCTACTCTTGCACGTATTGGAATATCTTTTTGACCATATATTTGACCAACATATTCGCTGTAAATTGGCACATCGTGTTTTATTACTTTAACAACGGGGATTTGTTGTGGTGCTTGAGCTACATTTGTTTTTTTATTACTACATGAAAAAATTGTAGTGATTGCTGACATAACAATAATACTAAATACTAGTCTTTTCATCATATTATTTTATTTCTTTTTGCAAATGTAATTAAAATTTTATTATTTAGAAGCATTTTAATTTGTAAGAAAAAGGAGGTTTTTAGTTACTGAAGTTTCGCACCTAATAAAATCAATAATTTCAAGAGATTGAGTTTGTTTAACAAGATATGGTCGTGAGTTGCTGCACTAGTAAACCAAATCATTTTAGGGACTTGCTCATCAACATTTATAACCGTATGTAGTTTAATACCTCCTTTGGATTTTCCATTTTTAGGTTTTCGGCCAACACACTTTAATATATCCTTAAACAAACTGATTGTTGAGCTATCGAATATTTCTATCTGCTTGTCAATTACATCTTTAATTCTGCTGTCCGATAAAAGATGACCATATTGTTTTAATAGTCCATTGTAAATGCTCTCAAATACATCAGAACTTCTT
>CAMZKE010000139.1 GCA_947311115.1 uncultured Bacteroidales bacterium
CAAAACAGCCAAATTTGGGTGATTATATTTTTCAATATACATTTTTCTTTTCCTGATACTTCGTTGCAAACCATTTGCAGTATTCATATACAGCGGTATGGTTCGTCGCCTCATCTCAGAAAACGAAAAACGCATGAATAACCCGGGATAATATTCCTGTTTTCAGTAGATGAGTATTTGCTAAATAAAGTATGTGTTTAACCTGATAATTGCCTTTAATTATTTTTTAGATAAAATAATCATACCAATAACCGCAGCAATAATAGAAGCTGTAAAAATACCTATTTTTGCAATTTGAACATACTCTGGATTTGTAAATGCTAAATCTGCAATAAAAATAGACATTGTAAAACCAATACCTGCCATCATTCCTGCACCAATAATTTGTCTCATATTAATTCCTTCAGGTAAAGTAGATATTTTTAGCATTCTTGCTAAATAAACAAAACCCGATATACCAATGGCTTTACCTAAAACCAACCCAATAATTATACCTAATGAGATAGGATGAAAAATCATTTCCAATATATTGCCTTCTACGTGAATACCGGCATTTGCTAACGCAAAAAGTGGCAAAATAAAGAATGTTGCTATCGGATGTAAAAAATGCTCTAAATTTTGCAATGGAGTGCTCGCATCATCAGCTAATTTATCAATATCAGAAATTAAATGAGATTGTTTATGAGTTAATAGCGAATTGTTATTTTTAATAGTTTTTTGGAATTCTTTTATTTTTTGCCCAATTTTAGATATAAAAATATTTTCATTGATTTTTGGTCGTGCAGGAATAGTAAACGCAATTAATACACCGGCTATGGTAGCATGAACACCTGAAAACAAAAACGAAATCCACACGCCAACAAGCCCGACTATAGCATAAAAAGTAGTTTTTCTTACACCTAATTTGTTAGCAGTTAACAATATAATTAAAAATATTGCTGCATTTATTAATTCTGCATAGTTTATAGATTCTGTATAAAAAATTGCAATTACAAGTATTGCACCTAAATCATCGGCAATGGCAAGAGCAGTTAAAAATATTCTAATATTAATATTTACTCTATCGCCAAGCATTGCAAGCAAACCAAGTGCAAATGCAATGTCAGTTGCCATAGGAATACCCCACCCATTTATATACTCAGAACTAGTAATATTTGTAAGACTATAAAATATAGCTGGCACTATCATTCCTCCTATAGCCGCAATTATTGGCAAACTAGCCTTTTTCATAGTAGATAGTTCTCCACCAATAATTTCTCTTTTTATTTCTAACCCTATGGTAAAAAAGAATATTGCCATTAATCCATCATTTATCCAATGATGAATATTGCCTTTTAATTCAAAATCGCCTACAGTAAAACCTAAATTAATATTATGCCACAAATTATGGTAAACATCAGCATATGTAGAATTAGCCCATATTACAGCAGCAATAGTTGATAATATTAGAATTATTCCCCCTAAAGATTCTAGTTTAATAAATTTTTTTATTGACAATAAAGAGCTGACTATCATATTTTACGCTTCATTCTATTACAAAACAATTATTTAATATTTGCTAGATAATTGTTTTGTAATATTTTTTGACAAAATACAATTTTATTTATAATATATATAAATAAACCAAATTTAAAATATTAATTATACTGTAAATAATTCTTACTGAATTTATTTAGTAAAAATAAATATTGTCATACAGGGCAGAGTAAAATACATATTTATTTTAATAATCTTTTTCTTATTAATTAATGCAAATTATTGATTTTTTGGCATTTCACACGAAATCAAAATTTAGCTTTAACGATTTGAGAATAAACAACTTGCATCGATTTTAAATATTAAATATAATATATTAAACCACCAATAAGAAGTATATTAAGGAGTCTTGTAAAAATTAACTTCTATCAAAAAATCAATTATCTACCAATCATCAGATTTTTTCTCGTGATTTGTAGCCATATATTCTTTTAAATCTTTTATTACTTTTTTCATATACTCATCAACTTGTAAAAGGTAATAAGGATACACATCTGCATTGTACATTTTCGATTCTTTATTCATCCACTTTTCGATTGGATATTTTGTTGATGCTTTTTTAAATATATTTGTTATTAGGTAGCGATATTTACCATCTTTACAGGCAATTGTTATATCATAAATCATTGTACCTGCCATTGTTTGAATACCTTTTTTGTCTTTTTTATTTACAACTTTAAATCTTGGGTGTCCACGAAACTTTGTTTCTGTATTTTCTTTTAGCAAATTAGCTGAGTTTTTATAGTAAGAATGAAACCATTTAAGAGCCTTTTCTTTAATTTCTTTAGCTGTACCGGTTGCAGTAACAACCTCTTTGTAAGTTACCATTTTGGTATCAGGGTCTATCGGCATATCGGGTGCTACTATTTGTTCTTTTTTATTTTTTTGAGAATATGCAAGATTACTAAATCCAACAATTAATGTAGCAACAATAAATAAACTTAAAAGCTTTTTCATTTTATGAATTTTTTAAATATTAAGAATACTAAAATACAAAAAATATGCAACTAATAAAGAATTTGAGTATTTTTATAAAAATTTTAATGATGAAAAAAACTCAATTTTCGATAGAAATAACAAATTATACCGATAAAACAGACTTAGATAACTCTGATAATACACTTGTTAATGAGGCTATTGCCGTTTGCGATAATGCTTATGCTCCATATTCAAAATTTAAAGTTGGAGCTGCGGTATTATTAAAAAACGGTGAAATTATTACAGGAACTAATCAAGAAAATGCAGCATACCCTTCGGGCTTATGTGCAGAAAGAACGGCTTTGTTTTATGCAAACTCAAAATATCCTGATGTTCCTGTTATTGCAATTGCAGTAGTTGCTAAAAACAATGGGAATTTCACCCAAGAGCCAGTTGGTCCGTGTGGCTCATGCAGGCAAGTTATTCTTGAAACAGAAACAAGGTTTAAAACACCAATAAAAATTATAATGGTTGGCTCTGAGAAAATTAGTATAATTAAAAATGCTAAATCTTTATTACCATTGTCGTTTAGTGAAGATGATTTATTATAAAATATGAGAATAATATTTGCTACAATATTATTTTTTATTTCTTTAAGTATTTTTAGTCAAAATGCCTTGCGTTTCGATAATGTAATTTCTAAAGATACTGTTTGGATTTTTGAAAACGATAAAGCAGTTATTCAATATAAAGGTTATTTACAACAAACAGAAGAAATAAAAGCTAGGGTGTTATTAATAAACGACTCTTTACTTTTTATTGGTTCTAAAATATTCGGTAATAAAATAGTTTCTAAAAAAATAAAAATTGCCGATATTACAGGGTTTCGTCGTCTTTCGAAAGCCCGTAGAATACTTAAAGTCTCGTTAAATATAGCTGTTATTGCCGGTAGTATATATATGCCACAAGTTTTAAATATTGAATCGAGTATTGGTATTTATGCTACTTCATTTGGTACAGGTTTGGTTGGTGTTGGTGTAATTGAGCTTTTGTTTTCAAATAAGGTTAAGAATACATACAATACAGGGTGGAAATATCAAATAATGTATCCTAAGCCAAAAAAGCTGTAAATTTTTCCGCTATAATTTTAGAAATCTTCACATAAGACTCATTAGTCCAGCCTGCGACATGTGGCGATAATATGACTTTTTCAGAATTTAATAAATAATTATATTCATCAGAAATATTATTATTGGCAATATTTTCAAAATTTAATTTTTCATACTCTAATACATCTAAGCAAGCACCTAAAATTTTACCGGTTTTTAGTTCGTTAACTAAATCTGCAATATTTAAACTTTGACCTCGAGCTGTATTAATTATATAAATTTGTTTTTTAAAATTTCTAATAAATTCAAAATTTATTAAATATTTTGTTTCCTCAGTCAAAGGGGTGTGTAAGCTTATTATATCTGCATTTTCAAATATCTCGTTCAGTTCAACTTCCTTTACATATTTATCTGAGAAATTAGTTTTATATTTATCGTAAGCAATTACATTAACATCGAAACCTGAGAGTTTTTTCGCAAAAGCACTACCCATATTTCCGTATCCAATTATTCCAATAGTTTTACCTGCAAGCTCAATTCCTCTATTGTTTTCCCTATCCCAAATACCGTTTCTTATTTGTAAATCAGCTTGTTTAAGTTTATTAAACAAGCTTAAAATCATACCCAAGGCATGCTCGCCAACGGCATCTTTATTTCCTTCAGGTGAGTTTACTACTTTTATGTTTTTATTATTGCAATATTCTGTATCAATATTTTCGAGCCCTGCACCAACTCTACCAATTATTTTTAGTTTTGGTGATAAATCAATAAATTTTTTATCAATTTTAAACTTACTTCTAATTATAATTCCGGAATAGCTGCTTATTATAGCTTTTGCCTCAGCTAATGTTATTTTTGGTTGATATGTGTAAGTAATATTATTTCTATTTAAAATATCTAATAATATTTTATGTACTTCATCAACAATAAGAATTGTATTTGACATTATATTAATAGTTTATTTCCCTTCTAGTTTCAAGATAATTTTTACTGTATAGATTATTATTTTTAAATCTACATATAATGACATATTTTCTATGTAAATAATATCGTATTTTAATCTTTCAATCATTTCGTCAACATTTTCGGCATAACCAAATTTAACTTGTCCCCAAGATGTTATTCCCGGCCTTACTTTTTGTAAGTGAACGTAATGCGGGGCTTTTTTAACAATTTGGTCTATAAAAAACTGTCGTTCCGGACGTGGTCCTACAAGCGCCATGTCACCTATTATTACATTATAAAACTGAGGTAATTCATCGAGTCTCGATTTACGCATAAATTTTCCAAACTTTGTAATTCTAGAATCGTTATCGCTTGATAATGCAGGCCCATTCTTTTCAGAATTAACGTACATCGACCTGAATTTATGTATAATAAATGGTTTCCCGTATCTGCCAATTCTCTCGTGACTGTAAAAAACCGGACCTTTTGACGATAATTTTACTCCTATAAATAGAAAAACATAAACAGGGCTTAAAATAATTATTGCAATACTTGAGCCAACAACATCTACCAAGCGTTTAAAGTTATATTGCCAAGCCGGCATTAAATCTTGCCTTATTTGAATAAGTGGTTCACCAAACATTGATGATATTTTAGCTGTACCTGTTATAATATCATACATTGATGGTATTACTTTTACTTGCACATCTAAATCTTCAATTTTGGTTATTATTTCACCTATTTTTTTGTGTTCGGTTGTTTCAATAGCAATTATTACTTCCTCAATATTTTTTTCTTCAATAATATTTTTTAAATCTTTATAATCACCAAAATGCTCTAAATGTTTTTTTAACAGATAATTCTCTTTATCATAAACACTTACAAAACCCACAAATTTATACCCCGCCGATTTTTTACTCGAAGTTAATTCGTTATATAATTTTAATGCTTTTTCGTTGCTTCCTACAATAAGGGTATTAAATCCTATTTTTCTATTCTGAATTTTATGTGCTGTGTTAGATGTAATAATAACACGAGGAATGTAAGTTAGTACAAAATGAAAAGTAAATAGTGTCGTAAAAGATGTGTAATAATCTTTATAGGACACAACAGTATCATCTAACAGCAACGCAAAGAAAATAATTAAAATACCTACTAATGATATAAAAAAAGTGTTCCAAAGTTCTTTAAGTCTTGATTTTCTGTATATATCTCGATAATAACCATTTAAATAATATGCCGCCAACCAAAAAAATGGAATTATTACTAAACCTAAAATAAAAGTGTTTGAAAAATCAAGTGGAATATCAACTCCAAATTTTAACGATTCAATATAAACTTTTCTATACGAGTAAAACAATGCCCAAGCAAGAGCTGCTGCCAGATAATCGAATATAATATATTTAAAAGTATGTAAATTTTTATTCATAATGTACCAACTTTACATTATTCAAATATACTTCTCCTTTTTTCTCGCCATCATAAACTGTTGAAAATGCTAATGCATATTTTTCTGCCGGATTCTTTTTTACTGTAGGTGTTAAATCAATATAAATTGTTTTCCATTCAGATGATGGCATTAATATTTCTACATCGTATTTATGAGAACCTGTTAACAAACTTACACGAAAGGCTTGATTGTTTTTATATTCAAATTCTAACATTAAACGTCTTTCCGCATCACTATATTTTATGGGGTCTGTTTCCATATTTGTAGCATTAATAAAGTTTGGGTTTTCTGCATCAACAAAAATACCTCCATAATATAATTGCGGACTTGTATGTAATGGGTCTTCTACATGCTGAATAGAGGTATCAGTATTAGTTTGAGACGTTTCTCCTAATTTTATATCTGCTTGGTTAAAGTCTTCTATCCAAAAAGTGGCATTACTTATATATGAAAATTTTGGTTTTAAATGTATTGTTTCTGCCGGAGTTAAAACTGTATCTATATCAATATAATGATAAAAAGGATATTCCTCACGTGTTGCTGCAATACCATTTAGTTTTATTCCTGCTCTTAATGTAATTTGCTGTTTGCCGGTATTTAATATAGGAAACCGTGCCGGTACTTCGTAATTTCCTTGGTATATATCGTTAATATACACCCAAACATCTGTAATTGCATGATTATTACTACCTTCTTTCGCTTCATTATTAATAGCTACAGCTATAGTGTCAATTTGAATATATGCGGGAACACCTTCATCTTTGCCATCGCAAGATGATAGAACAATAAAAGCAACTAAAAGCGCAAATAAAAATAATCTCATTAAATTTGTTTAATTGTAATGCAACGAATAAATATTAAATTTATTGCTTTAGTTGATTTGTTTTTCTGCAAATTTCATTTTTTCTAATATCATATGTGCAGCTTGCAGAGCTCTATATCCATCTTCTAATGTTACAGCAGGTGTAGTATTATTTGCTATTGATTTATAAAAACAAGTTAGTTCGTCTAAAATAGCATTGTTTTGTTCAATTTTAGGTTTATCAAAAGAAAACTCCTTCATTCCTTTACCTTCGCCCAAGTCAATATTTACTGCAAGTGGGTCTGGCTCGCCCTCTACATCTTTTATTTGAACTATTTCTGATACTTTTTCTAAAAAATCTACCGAAATATACGCATCTCGTTGAAAAAATCTTGATTTACGCATATTTTTCATTGATATTCTACTTGCTGTTAAATTTGCAACACAGCCGTTATCAAACTCAATACGTGCATTTGCAATATCTGGGGTATCGCTAACTACAGCAACTCCGCCAGCACTTATTTTTTTAATGTTTGATTTTACAACACTAAGCACTATGTCTAAATCATGAATCATTAAATCTAACACTACCGGCACATCTGTTCCTCTGGGGTTAAACATTGCAAGACGATGAGTTTCTATAAACATTGGATTCTCAATATTATCTTTTGTAGCTGTAAAGGCAGGGTTAAACCGCTCTACATGACCTACTTGAACTTTAACTTCAGCTTCGTTAACTAATTTAATTAATTGCTCAGCTTCTTCTAAAGTATTAGTAACAGGTTTTTCAATAAAAATATGACGACCCTTTTTTAAAGCATCTACAGCACAATCATAATGAGAAATTGTAGGCGTTACAATATCTATTGCGTCAACATTATCAATAAGTTCGTAAACATTATCAAAAGCTTTTATTCCGTATTCTGCCGAAACTTTTTCTGCATTTTCTTTTTCAGAATCGTAAAACCCTATTAATTCAAAACCTTCAATCTCTTTTAAAAGCTTTATATGTATTTTACCTAAATGACCTGCTCCGAGTACTCCTATTTTTACCATGTGTTTTTTTTACAAAAATATACTATTTAATAGTGCTTTTTACTATCTGAAAAGTATTTTATTAACATACATTTAAACAATTTTTAATCGAATTATTTATATAGTTAAATATATTTACACTCTCTATAAAATAACTTATCCCGCATTATTCATAGAACCCAACAATATTAGGTATAAACTGTTTATAAACAATTTGTTATCGAAAAACCCAAATCACCCAAATTTGGGTGGTTATGATTTCTCAATATACATTTTTCTTTTCCTGATACTTCGTTGCAAACCATTTGCAGTATTCATATACAGCAGCATGGTTCGTCGCC
>CAMZKE010000140.1 GCA_947311115.1 uncultured Bacteroidales bacterium
ACCCAAAATGCAAACACCCCAATTTGGTTAATTAATTTTATGCATTTTTCTTTTCCTGATACTTTGTTGCAAACCATTTACAGTATTCATATACTGCTTCATAGTTCGACTCCTCGTTTCAGAAAAAGAAAAAAGCATGAACAATCAGGGTTAGTTATTTGTTTTTGCACCTTAGAGTTTACTGAAACTCCTACAGTAACGGCAATTTATCTTATACCCGTTTGTTTATCAGCTTTGTATAAATGTTGTTAATAATTACTTTCCTAAAAATTCGTCTGATAAATATCTTGAAATAACAAGTCTTTGAATTTCAGAAGTACCTTCTCCAATTTGTAATAAGCGTTGGTCACGGTAAAATCTTTCAATATCGTAATCCTTCATTAAGCCATATCCTCCGTGAATTTGAACAGCAACATCAGCCACTTCTTTTGCAATTTCAGAGCAGTAAAGTTTACTCATTGCAGCTTCTTTTGCAAAAGGGCGTTTGTTGTCTTTTAACCAACAAGCTTTGTATAATAAGTTACGTGCTAACTCAATTTTAGTAGCTGCATCAGCCATATTAAAACTTGTGTTTTGGAAAGTATATATAAATTTGCCAAATTGTTTTCTTTCGTGAGAATATTGCATTGCAAGGTCAAAAGCACCTTGAGCTAAACCTAAACCCATTGCTCCAATTGATAAACGACCATTGTCAAGGGTGGAAAGCATTATTTTTGAACCTTCACCAATTTTACCAAGTAAATTTGATTCAGGAACTCTACAATCATCAAAATATAATTCAGCAGTATCAGAAGCTCTCCACATCATTTTACCGTGCATTGGAACAGTGGAATAACCTTTTGTACCTTTTTCAACAATAACAGTTGTGTATTCTTTTCTACCTTTTTCATCTTCCCCTGTAACAGCTTGCACTGTAGCACCAATAGCTAAATCAGAAGCTCCATTGGTAATAAATATTTTTGAGCCATTTATCACCCATTCGTTATTCTCAACAAAAGCTTTAGTTTTTGTACCTCTTGAATCAGAACCTGCGTCGGGTTCGGTTAAACCAAATGCCCAAAGTGCATTACCTGTACAAAGTTGAGGTAAATATTTCATTTTTTGCTCTTCAGTTCCGTAATAGTATAGAGGTCCAATTCCTAATGAGTTGTGTGCTGCCAAAGTAGCCGCTTGTGAGCTATCAACTCTAGCAATTTCTTCAACAGCCATAATGTATGAAAGAGTATCCATTCCTTGTCCGCCATATTGTTCCGGTAAATACATGCCAAACAATCCCATTTCTCCAATTTTTTTTGTAAGTTCTACGGAAAATTGAGCTTTTTCGTCAAGTTCTTGAGCGACAGGTTTTATTTCTCTTTGTGCAAAATCGCGAACAGCATCGCGAATCATTTTTTGATCATCTGATAAATCGAAATTCATAGTATATAATATTATTAGTTAATAAGTTTTGAAGTGTAATATAGAAATATTTTATTAAATATTAAAATATATATTTAATAAAATACATAAGTAAAATTAAACATAAAAAAAGGCTATTAAATTAATAATAGCCTTTTTAAAAAATATTTTAAAGTTTAGTTTCCTAAACCATAACGTTTAAATTCTGTAACAGTTAAATCAGCATCAACACTTTTAAGATATGCTCTAATATCTTGCTTATTATTTTTAACAAAAGCTTGATTAAGCAAAGTGCTTTCTTTGAAGAACTTGTTAAGCTTTCCTTGTGCAATTTTATCTAACATTGCCTCAGGTCTGCCTTCTTGGCGAGCTTGTTCTTTTCCTATTTCTAGTTCTTTTTCAACAGTAGCTGCGTCAACAAAATCTTTATCAACAGCAACAGGAGCCATAGCTGCAATTTGCATTGCAACATCTTTACCTACTTGCTCGTCTTCAAAGTTTTTATTAAATCCAACAATTGTAGCTAATCTATTACCCATATGTATATAAGAAACAACTTTTTCAGCTTCAATTTTATCATAATATGATAAATCTAGTTTTTCACCAGTAACACCTGATTGGTTAATTACAACATCAGCTATAGTTTCGCCATTAATTTTAAGAGCTTTCAACTCTTCTAAATTTTTAGGGTTGTTTTCAATTGCAACATCTAAAATTGATTTAGCAAACTTTACATAATCTTCGTTTTTTGCAACAAAGTCAGTTTCGCAATTTAATGTGATTATATAGCCTTTTTTATTATCGGCTGTTACACCTGCTAAAACTGCACCTTCTGTAGCGTCTCTATCTGCTCGCTTATTTGCAATAGCTTGACCTCTTTTGCGAATAGCATCAATAGCTAAATCAAAATCACCATTAGCTTCAACCAATGCGTTTTTGCAATCCATCATTCCTGCGCCAGTTGCTTTTCTTAATTTTGCAACGTCAGCTGCTTTAATATCTGCCATTATAATATTAATTTATATTATGTTTATTCTTATTTTTTAGCTGTTTCTTTTTTAGCAGTAGTTTTCTTTGCAGGAGTTTTTTGAGCTTCTGTTTTGTTTTCTACAGGCTTTTTATCATCAGCTTTAACTTCTTTTGTTGCTTCTTTTTTTGCTTCAGCTTTTTTATCAGCAGCAGCTTTATCAGCAGCTTCTTTTTTAGCTTTATTAGCAGCTTTTTCAGCAACTTCTTTATCCTTAAGTGCTTTTCTTTCTGATAAGCCTTCTTTAATAGCATCAGTCATTATACCAACAATTTTGTTGATAGAATCTTGAGCGTCATCGTTTGAAGGAATAGCGAAGTCAACTAAATTAGGGTTTGTATTTGTATCAACCATTGCGAAAATAGGAATATTTAATATTCTTGCTTCTGCAACAGCAATGTGTTCTTTGTTTATATCAACAATAAAAAGAGCCGCCGGTAATCTATTTAAATCGATAATACTACCAAAGGTTTTTTCTAGTTTTTCTCTTTGTCTTGTTATTTGTAATCTTTCACGTTTCGACATATTTTCGAAAGTACCGTCAGTAGCCATTTTGTCAATGGTCTTCATTTTTTTAACGGTTTTTCTAATTGTTGGAAAGTTTGTTAACATTCCGCCAGGCCAGCGTTCAGTAACATAAGGCATATTTACCTCTTTAACTTTTTCTGAAACTAATTCTTTTGCCTGTTTTTTTGTAGCAACAAAAAGGATTTTTCTTCCTGATTTAGCAATTGAATTTAAAGCATTTGCGGCTTCGTCGATTTTATGAACAGTCTTGTTCAAATCAATAATATGGATACCATTACGTTCCATAAAAATGTATGGAGCCATTGCTGGATTCCATTTTCTTTTTAGGTGACCAAAGTGTACACCTGCATCAAGTAATTCCTTGAAATTTGTTCTAGGCATTTTTTTAATTTTAATGTTTACATTCTTTTAAAAACCAATTGCCGAGTAGCTCTTTTAATAAAGAAGTCTCAGCAATTTAGATTCTAAACATATTTAATATACGTAATGTATACGTAATATATTTTAACGTTTCGAGAATTGGAATCTCTTACGAGCTTTTGGTCTACCCGGCTTTTTACGTTCAACAACACGTGAATCACGAGTCATAAATCCTTCAGCCTTTAAAGCAGGTTTGTTTTCCTCATCTACTTTAACCAATGCTCTTGAAATACCTAATCTGATAGCTTCGGCTTGGCCTTTAACACCGCCGCCGTACACATTTACGTTTACATCATAATCGCCTAATACTTCAATAGTATTTAATGGTTGATTAACGATGTATTGTAATCTATCACTAGGGAAATAATCTACTAGATCTTTCTTGTTTATGGTAATTTTACCTTTTCCCTTACTCAAATATACTCTTGCAACAGAGGCTTTTCTTCTTCCTATGGTATTAATAACTTCCATAATGATCTATTTGATATCGTTTAAATTAATTTTCTTAGGTTTCTGAGCCTGTTGGTTGTGCTCTGCACCATCATATACGAAAAGATTACGGAATAATTGACTACCTAATCTACTTTTAGGAAGCATTCCTTTAACAGCTTTTTCAACCATAGCAACAGGTTTTTTAGCCATTAAATCTTCTGCATTAATGATTTTTTGTCCACCAGGGTAACCTGAGTGGCTGATATATTTCTTATCTGCCCACTTGTTTCCTGTTAATTTTATCTTGTCTGCATTGATAATTACTACATTATCACCACAGTCAACATGTGGTGTGAATTCTGGTTTATACTTTCCTCTTAGCATCATCGCAACCTTAGTCGCTAATCTTCCCAAAACTTCACCTTCAGCATCAACCAGTAACCATTCTTTGTTTACTGTTTCTTTGTTTGCTGATATAGTCTTATAACTTAAAGTATTCACACTCTTTAAATTTAATTATTTAATTTTTTTTCGGACTGCAAATGTATAATTATTTTATTGATTGAGCAATTTTATTACTGATTTCTTTTATAAATAATACATTTATTTTTTATTACTGATTCAAATAGCTTAATAACTACCTAGATGTAAGCGTATTAACCCATTTGGCTAATGCGTTTTAAAGTAGCCAAGTCAATAATTTTTATATGTCTGCCGGATAATTCAATAACGCCTTCGTTAGCAAAAATAGAAAGAGTTCTAATTGCATTGGAAGTAGTCATATTGGAAAGGTTAGCTAAATCTTCGCGAGGTAAGTACACTTTAATTGTTTCTCCATCGTCTTCAAATCCATAAGTATCTAATAAAAATAATAATGATTCGGCTAAACGACCTCGTATATGTTTTTGAGTAAGTGTAACTGTACGGCTGTTTGAAAAACCAAGCTCGGTAGCTAATGCCTTAATCATACTCATTGCAAAATTAGGGTTTTGCTTTAAAAGCATAAATAATGTATCTTTATCAATATTACAAACTGACGAATCTTCAATAGCCATTGCTGAAGCAATATAGTTTTCTTCGGCAAATAATGCCCTGTATCCTATAAAACCAATTGGTTTTGCCATTCTTACAATTTGTTCGCGTCCGCCAACACCTTCTTTAAAAATTTTCATCTTCCCTTCCGAAAGACATAATAAACCAGTCGGTTTATCACCTTCTTTGTATACTATTTGTCCTTTTCTGTAAAAAGAACAGTTGTGTTTGTTAAATACAATATCTCTTTCACTAGCAGTTAGGGTGCTAAAAATTGAATTTTTATTATCTAAACAATTATTACAATCGGCTTGACCGTTTATTGAGTTTCTCATCTTTTAAAAATGTTTTACAGCATACAAATTTATATATTGTTTATTGATAAACGAAATTTATTTGATATATTTATTATGCAAATAAAAAGATGTTTGTTTTATTGTTTATGAATTAGCTTTAATGAATAAATTTAAATATTCTATTCCAACGAATTTTACTAAATCCTTTTTTATCTTTATCTGTTGACATCCAGATAAACAGAGCCTTACCAACAACGTGATCTTCTGGTACAAAACCCCAAAAACGACTATCGGCCGAGTTGTGCCTATTGTCTCCCATAAGCCAATAATAATTCATTTTAAAAGTGTATTTGGTAGTTTCTTTATTATTAATAAAAACTTTACCGTTTTTTAGTTCAAATTTATTTTTTTCGTAAACCTCAATAGCTCTTCTGTATAGGGCTATATTTAACGGAGTTAACTCAATGCTTTCGCCTTGTTTTGGAATCCAAAGAGGTCCAAAATTATCTTCGTTCCAATCGGCTAATTCTTTGTTGTGAGGAATTACATCGATATTGATTTGGCCTTTTGGTTTAACAAAACGAGTTACAGTTATCCCTTTTTTACGCATCATAGTAACTTTTTCGCTTGTAAGAGGTACAAGGTAAATAGACTCTCTACTGTATTTTGATAAAATTGAATCGTTATCAATAAAATTAATAATATCATAAGCTCCGTAGCGTGGGTCTAACCAATATTGTGCCATGTCTTTATCTTCGTTAGTTATGCCATATCTTTCAAAAAAACGTTTACCCAAAAATGAATTTACCGATACAAAATATTTGTATTGCATTTCTTTTTCGGTTTTATGTTTGCCATTTATATATAGTTCGCTTGCTTTTATTTCAACAGTATCGCCCGCAATAGCTACGCATCGTTTAATATAATTTTCTTGTTTGTCAACAGGTCTTACAATTAATTCTCCAAACTGATGGTTATCAACAACAGCCTTACGCCCGTAATTTCTAACTAAAGAATAATAGCTTGATGCTTGTTGATTTGCGCATACAGTATCGCCTTCAGGGAAATTAAAAACTGTTGCATCGCCACGTCTAATTTTATCTATACCTTTTAAGCGATGGTAATCCCATTGTAGCCATTCTAGATATGCAGGAGTTTTTTCGGTTAAAGGTAATGTGTGATGGGCAAAAGGAAATGCAATTGGTGTGTTAGGAATACGAGGTCCATAGCTTAGTTTACTTACAAAAAGGTAATCGCCAACAAGAAGTGATTTTTCCATTGATGATGTAGGTATTGTAAATGCCTCGATTAAAAACATCCTAATTATTGTAGCCGCAACAACTGCAAAAATTATTGCATCGAACCATTCGGCAATCATACCTTTCTTTTTACCATCTCGGGTTTTCCAAGGTGTCCAATTTACTTTTTTTGTAATATAGTAATCGTAAATAATTGGAATACCAAGTATTAACCAAGCGTTCCAATCCCAAATAATAAAAAATACATAAATGCCACCCCAAAGTCCAAATTTAAACCATTTATTATTTGTGAAAATTTCTTTATCCTCGGTGTTATTATCAATAACAACTGTTTTTGCAATAGTATCGTGTACGGCTTTTCCTTTTTTTCCTATACTTGTAAGTATTATTGATATTGGAGCTGCCCAAAATTTTAATGCCGAACGAATTATTTGTGATGAAATTGATGGTTTTTCGTTATAATTATCAGCTCGTCTAACTCTTGTGTTTGTCATTAACTGTCCAATTGTTACTCCAAAAATGTTTGCAAGAACATCATAAATAAAGAAAGGAATAAAAAATACCGCTAATCTGCCAATTAATGTATCAGGCAATGAGTAATCGTATATTAAGTTTGCAATATATAAAAGTAGTATTACTATAAGTCCATCGTAGAAAATTGCAGAATAACGTCGAGATGTTGTAGGGAATTCTACTTTTTTGTTTTGTTTATTTTCTGACATTTTATTTTGTTTTTTTTGAATTGGTAAAGTTAATAAACTTGAGTTAAATATTTAGTAAATTGTTCATATTATATATGCCTGTTTTATTTGCGATAAATTCAGCGGCTAAAACTGCACCTAAGGCAAAGCCCTTTCTGTTGTGAGCTTCGTGTTTTAATGTTATTGTATCAATATCGTTAAAATATTCAACAATATGAGTTCCCGGAACAGAACCGATTCTTTCTGAGTTAATTAAAATGTCCTTCTCGGAAGGAGGTGTGTTATTTACCCAATATTTTTTAGTGTCTGAGTTTTCAATAATTCCTTCTGCAATAGTTATTGCAGTTCCGCTAGGAGCATCAATTTTTTGTGTATGATGTATTTCAGTCATTTTTACATCATAATTTTTAAATTTACTCATAATTTTAGCAAGCTGTTTGTTAATCTCAAAAATAATATTTACTCCGATACTAAAATTAGATGCCCAAAAAAATGATTTATTCTTGTTTTTAACTTGGGTTTCTATATCTGCAAAAGTATTATTAGGAATAGCTGTAGTACCTGAAACAACAGGTGTATTGTTGTCGAAACATATTTTATAATTGTTTGGAGCTGAGTTAGCATTTGTAAACTCAATAGCTACATCAATATTTTTTAAGCTTTTAGAATTTAAATCTGTAGTATTATCTAAATCAATAATTAAAGAAATATTATGATTGCGTTCTTTTGCAATTATTTCAATTTCTTTTCCCATTTTTCCGTAACCAATTAATGCAATATTCATTATATTTAATCTGTTTAGGTTTAAATAAAATATTATTTTTCCTTAATTATGTCCTGTTTGCTCGCTGCGAGCTTATTCATTTTTAGACAAATGTAAAAATAGAAAAAGGGAAACAATTAATGCTTCCCTTTTTGTTAAATAATACTAATGGTATTATTTTTATTTTTTTGCTGCGTTTACAACCGCTTCAAAAGCTTTTGGGTTGTTCATAGCTAGGTCGGCTAAAACTTTACGGTTAAGCTCAATACCGTTTTTATGAATCATTCCCATAAGTTGAGAATATGATAAACCGTGTAATCTTGCACCAGCATTAATTCTTTGAATCCATAATGCACGAAAATTACGTTTTTTTGTTTTACGGTCACGATAAGCGTATTGCAAAGCTCTTTCGTGAGCATTTTTTGCTACTGTCCAAACATTACCACGAGATAAGAAATATCCTCTTGTTTGGCTTAAAATCCTTTTTCTGCGGGCTCTTGAGGCCACGTGATTTACTGATCTAGGCATTTTTCTAAATTTTTGTGAGCTAAGGGCGTTCTATCTATTGCAGAATCTTGTTAAGCCGTTTAACTCTGATTAATTACTTGTGTTACTTAAGATTTAATTGCAGTTTGATATTACTTAAATCTGCATGATGAACTTCACCAAAATGAGTTAAGTTTCTCTTACGTTTTTTTGACTTCTTAGTCAAAATATGGCTCTTAAAAGCGTGCTTTCTTTTAATTTTGCCAGTACCTGTTAATACAAATCTTTTTTTCGCACTAGATTTAGTTTTTACTTTAGGCATACTAAAATAATTTTAAATTTTTAAAGGACTGCAAAAGTAATATATTATTTTGTATTTAAAAACTTTTAGTTAGAAACTTTTTCTGTTTTCTATTAATCCGCATTATTCATATAATTCAATAATATTACGTATAATATCTTTATAAACAGTTGGTTATCATAAGCCCCAAAACACGCAAATTTGGGTGATTATATTTTTCAATATACATTTTTCTTTTACTGATACTTCGTTGCAAACCATTTGCAGTATACATATACAGCGGCATGGTTCGTCGCCTCGTCTCAGAAAAAGAAAAAAGTATGAATAATTCCATCTAACTAAATTGGTAAAATCTGAATATTACCAACATGGTATTTATCAAAATTTAGTTAGCTATTTTTTTGCTACTTTTTCTAAAGTCTTGTAATCCGGGTTAAGCAATATTTATTAAATATTAAAATGGTTTGGTCTTAATTTTGTATTTTTGGGTGTTATTAATATAATATGTGTATTGATTAAATTTGTTAAATATAAAAATGTTGATTTAAAAGCTTGGGATATTTGTGTTAAAAATTCAATAAACAAAGATGTAACAGCATTGTCGGGTTATTTAGATATTGCATGTAAAAAATGGGACGCGTTAATACTTGATGATTATAAGGCTGTTATGCCATTGCCTAGAATAAATAGTGTGTTATTTAATAATTATGCCACAAATTTTCTTGTTCCACAATTGGGTGTTTTTGGTAATGGTATAAATTATAATGTTTTTTCAGATTTTATTAAATTATTTAAGAGTAAATCACACAAAATAAATTATAACTTAAACAAATATAATTATTATAATCAATTCACAAATGCTCTGCCTAAGAGTATCGGATATGAGTTTGATGTTTATTCGAAAGAGAATATTTACCTAAGCTCTAAGTATTTTATTGAAAAACGGATTTCTAATAACGAAATTATAAGATTTGTCGAAAATGCTAAGCTAATAAGTAATATAAGTATGTTAAATTTTGATGCTGATATGATGAGGCAAATATTAGCCTATTCAATAAGGAATGGTATTGGTTATATGTATGCGGCTTACGATAGGTGTAATAATATTGTTGGTGTTGCGTTCTTTGTTAAATCGTTTTCGAAAGATAAGTTAATATTTGCAGCAATAAAAGAAAAAAATATAATAAAAGAAGTGTTTGAATTTTTGTTAAATAATCATTTAAAAATATGTAGGCATAGTATTAGTATCGATTTAGGTTTTTCTGATACTTATTTTGCGAATGTCTTTAGATGTCTCAATGTTAAACCATATTTTACTTATCTTATTAATAAAAATTAATTTTGTTTGTCATATACAAAAAGCTATAGCTTGTACTACTGTAAATATGTTATTTTGTTGAAATGCAGGCTGTTGTGTTTTATGTAAAACTCTACAATATTCTTATAGCTTAATATGTCAATATTAAAAAGCTATAATTTTGTATATATTTTATGTAATTTTGGAAAAGATTGAAAAATAAAAAAGTATGAAATTAAAAAAACAGTTTTTTGCACTTAGTTTGTTGTTATTTGTAAACATTGCGTTTTCGCAAGTTGTAAACCATGTAACGTGGAAATATTCTACACGTTCGGTTTCCGATAACGAAGTTGTTCTTGTATTTAAAGCTAATATAGAAAATAAGTGGCACTTGTATGGTATTAATGATGAGTTAAATCCATTTATTTCTACATTTGAAAAGTCTGATAAATATGCATTAAAAGGTAAAATTAAGCAGCTTGGTCATCCTCATAAACAATATGATGAGTTGATGGCTGCTACGAGAGAGGAATTTTCAGGAACTGCAACATTTGAGCAAACAATAACTGTATTATCAACCGAAGATTTTAAACTAACAGGTTCGTTAGATTATCAAGCATGTATTGATGATGGAATGTGTGTAATGGAGGCTCCTGATTTTGAATTCAGTGTAAAAGGGGCAAAAAAAGCCGGTAAAATAGAGAGTGTATCGACAAAAGTAGAAAAAGAAGAAAATACTGCTAAAACAGAGCTTACTGAGACTGGAGAAACAACAGAACTCGATACCGCTTCAATAGCTGTGGCAAATGAAACTCATCATTCGTTAAAAAAAGCAGAATTTACTGATGTTTACGAATATAAAGATGGTAAAAAACAAACAATAAAATTAAATATAACAGATGCAGATACAGGTAAATCGGAATCAAATAATAGTGGATTAATGACATTGTTTTGGTTAGCGTTTATTGGTGGTCTTGCTGCAATATTTACACCTTGTGTATTTCCTATGATACCAATGACAGTTTCGTTTTTTATGCATGACGGACAATCTAAAGCTAAAGCTCGTTTAGAAGCTTTAGTTTATTCTTTATCAATAATATTGATATATACTGTAATTGGAACAATTGTAGCAGTGGCATTTGGTGCAAACTTCGCAAATTGGTTAAGTACACATTGGATTCCAAATGTTGCCTTTTTCTTAATATTTGTAATATTTGCAGCTTCATTTTTTGGAATGTTTGAAATAACAATGCCTTCTTGGATGGTTAATAAAACCGATAAACAAGCCGATAAAGGTGGAGTAATGGGTGCCTTTTTTATGGCATTTACACTTGTACTTGTATCATTTTCTTGTACTGGGCCAATTGTAGGTGGTATTTTAGTAGCATCAGCTGGCGGAGAAATATTGATGCCAATAGTTGGTATGCTTGGTTTTTCGTTAGCATTTGCATTGCCTTTTGGTATTTTTGCGTTCTTCCCTTCATTATTACAAGGAATGCCAAAGTCAGGTGGTTGGTTAAATTCTGTAAAAGTAGTTTTAGGATTTATAGAACTTGCTCTTGGGTTAAAATTCTTGAGTATTGCAGACCAAACTTATCATTGGGGGATATTAGACCGTGAGGTTTATATTGCTCTTTGGATTGTGATTTTTGCTCTTATGGGTATTTATCTTCTTGGAAAAATTAAATTTGCTCACGATAGTGAGTTAAAACATGTAAGTGTACCTCGTTTAATTTTAGCAATTATAACTTTTGCTTTTGTTGTATATATGATACCGGGAATGTTTGGTGCACCTCTTAAGGTTTTGTCGGGTTATTTACCACCTCAACAGACTTTAGATTTTGATATGGAGCGTCTTGGTAGAGAGAATTCTGCTAATACAATTGATAAACTTGGTGGTGAATCTACACTTTGTTTTAAACCTAAATACTCTGAGTTTTTACACTTACCTCATGGGTTACACGGCTATTTTACTTATGAGGAAGCTTTAGCTTGTGCAAAAGAGCAAGGTAAACCAATTTTTGTCGATTTTACAGGGCATGGCTGTGTAAATTGCAGAGAAATGGAGGCTAGTGTATGGAAAACACCTGAAGCACTTAAAAGATTAGAAGAAAATTTTGTAATATTCTCGGTTTATGTTGATGATAAAACGGAATTGCCTGAAAATGAATGGGTAATGTCTCGTGTTGACGGCAAAATGAAGAAAACTCTTGGAAAGATTAACGCAGATTTCCAAATATTTAACTTCAATGAAAACTCGCAACCTGTTTATGCAATTTTAGATCACGAAGGTAATTTAATGGATGGTACAGCCTCTTATAATAAGGATGTTGATACTTTTATAAAGTTTCTAGATGATGGCGTTGCAGAATATAATAAAAGAAATAAAAAATAATAAAATTAAAGTGTTTTAAAAGCTCGGCAATTTGTCGGGCTTTTTTATTTGTAAGTTTAACGGTTTTGGTAATAAATGGTGTATTTAATTAAATATGATAGTTTTAAATATTAATTTATGGAGTTAGGATTGGTATTGTCATTTATTGGTGCGTCTATTTTATTGACATTGATGCCGGGTCCGGATAATATTTTTGTTCTTACAGAAAGTATAACAAAAGGGAGGCGAAATGGAGTCTTTATTTCATTAGGGCTTAGTTTAGGTGTTTTAATTCATACGATTGCAGCAGCAACTGGTTTGTCAATAATTATTAAAGAGTCTGCATTAGCATTCACAATAATAAAATATTTTGGTAGTATATATCTTTTTTACTTGGCTTATAATACGTTTAAAGAAAATATACATGAGTTAAGTTTTGGAATAAATTCAATAGATAAAAATATACCCGCTTTTTTACTTATCAAAAAAGGCTTTTTAATGAATGTGCTAAATCCCAAAGTGGCATTATTTTTTATTGCATTTTTACCTCAATTTATAACTATAAATGGAGTTAATATTACTATTCAAATGATTATTTTAGGAGTAATATTTATGTTGCAGGCTTTATTAATTTTTAGTTTGGTTTCCATTTTGTCGAGTAAATTAACAAAATATGTTAGAAAACCAAAATTTTGGAAAATAACTAAATGGAGTAAAATGAGTGTATTGTTTATACTAGGTTTGGCTTTAATCCTATCAGAAAAGTAGGCTAATTGGGGAGTGTCAATATTAGTGTTTAAATAATCACTTCATACATATTTTCTTAGATTATATAACTGAACTTTCGCACCTAATAGAATCAGTATATACAATAGTTTTAAAATTTATCAAATGAGCTCTAAGTAGATGCCGTGTTAAATACTTGTCCTCTCTCGCCGGACAGGTGACTCCATTTTTGCCTTTATGCAAAACAAGACTGAACGATGCTGTACGGTTTTTCATTTTTGGGTTATACGTTTCGACTGACGCCGTTCGCTCAACGCTCGTATCTTGTTGAAACTAAAGATTTGCAATAAAGGAATCATCTAATTTTATTATAAATATTTGTGCTAATTTGTGAAATTATTTAGTTTTTAACAAATTTATTGTCAGCCGTGGTTTTTTGTTTACTTTTCAGCTAGAGGAAAAGTAAAAACCTGTCTGGCTTGAATACATATAATGCAAATTATTGGAATTTTGGAATCTTACACAAAACTGCGAAAAAGATATAATAGATTGTAGCTAAATGCTTATCATAGCATTAGGTGTGTATGTAATATGTAAAATCACTAATGTAAAATACATTAATTATAAGTGCGAAACTTCAGTTAATTAAATATTCGAATACATTATTTAATGTTTGTTGTAGATTAATAAATTTTATTTAAAATATGTTTTCATAACAAACTACAGCTATTAATTAAAATAAATTACATAATTTTGAAAAAATTTAAAAAATCAGAATATGTTTTCAGGAATAGTTGAAGAAACTGCAAAAGTTGTTAAATTAGAGAAAGATAAAGAAAACTTACATATAACAATGACTTGTTCGTTTGTAAAAGATTTAGCAATAGACCAAAGCATTTCTCATAATGGAGTATGCTTAACAGTTGTAAATATTGATAAAGAAAGGAATGAATATACCGTAACTGCAATTCAAGAAACATTAATAAAATCAAATTTAGGTTTATTAGAAGTTGGGGCAGAAGTAAATCTTGAAAGAAGTATGAAACCCGATGCTTTTCTTGATGGTCATATTGTACAAGGTCATGTTGACCAAACTGCTGTTTGTACAAAAGTGGAATCGGCAGATGGTAGTTTTTACTACACTTTTGAATATGATTCAAGCAAAGGAAATATTACAGTTGAAAAAGGTTCCGTTTCTGTTGATGGTGTTAGCTTAACTGTTGTTAACTCTAAAGATAATTCTTTTCAAGTTGCAATAATTCCATTTACGCAAGAAATTACTGTTTTTCATAACTACAAAGTTGGTAGTGTTGTAAACTTAGAGTTCGATATTTTAGGAAAATATATTCAAAAAATGATAGAGAATCAACTAAACAACATGGATTTATCTAAATATATTAAAAAATAATTAATGGAAAATATAAAAGAGCTTGAAAAAATAATTAATGAAGCTTGGAATAACCAAGAATTATTAAAGAACCCAAAAGTAAAAGATTCAGTATTTACTGTAGTTGAGTTAATCGACAAAGGTATAATTAGAGTAAGTGAACCAACAAACGATGGTTGGCAAGTAAACGAATGGGTTAAAAAAGCTGTTGTTTTATATTTTCCATTAAATAAAATGGAAATTTCGGAGGCAGGACCTTTAGAATTTCACGATAAAATACCATTAAAACATAATTACGATAAACTTGGCGTAAGAGTTGTACCTCATGCTGTTGCGCGCTATGGAGCATACCTTGCAAAAGGTGTAGTTATGATGCCAAGCTATGTAAATATTGGTGCTTATGTTGATTCAGGAACAATGGTTGACACTTGGGCTACTGTTGGTTCGTGTGCACAAATAGGTAAAAATGTGCATTTAAGTGGCGGAGTAGGTATTGGTGGCGTTTTAGAACCATTACAAGCATCTCCTGTTATTATTGAAGACGGCTGTTTTATTGGCTCAAGAAGTATTGTGGTTGAAGGTGTTCATATTAAAAAAGAAGCTGTACTTGGAGCTAATGTAGTTATTACAAAATCAACCAAAATTATTGATGTTTCGGGCGATAAGCCTATTGAGTATAAAGGCTATGTGCCTGAACGCTCGGTAGTAATACCCGGAAGTTATACTAAAAAATTCCCTGCAGGAGAATACAATGTACCATGTGCTTTAATAATAGGTAAGCGTAAAGCTTCAACCGATTTGAAAACATCGTTAAATGATGCATTGCGTGAGCATAATGTAGCTGTTTAACCCGAATTATTCATAGAAATTAACAATACAGTTCATTGCCTTGTCTCAGAAAAAGAAAAACGCATGAATAATTCCATCTAACTAAATTAGTAAAATTCTGAAT
>CAMZKE010000141.1 GCA_947311115.1 uncultured Bacteroidales bacterium
CCATGTAGCTGTATATGAATACTGCAAATGGTTTGCAACGAAGTATCAGGAAAAGAAAAATGTATACTGAAAAATATAACCACCCAAATTTGGGTGATTTGGGTTTGCGATAACAAATTGTTTATAAACAGGTTATACGTAATATTCTTGGATTCTATGAATAATGTAGGTAAAATGATTTTACCATTATGACAAATGATGACAAGCATAAAACTTATGTTTTTAAACACTAAATAATAATGCTAAAAATCAGTTGTTTATTAAAACTATATTAATTATTTTGCATTAAAATAAACATAATTAATATGATTCCAAATTATATAGAACACATTGGTATTGCGGTAAAAAACCTTGATAAAAGTATTAAATATTACGAAGATATTTTAGGTTTAAAATGTTACGCAATTGAAACTGTTGAAGAGCAAAAAGTAAAAACAGCGTTCTTTAAAGTAGGCGAAACTAAATTAGAACTTTTAGAGCCAACATCTGACGATAGTCCGGTAGCAAAATTTATTGCAAAAAGAGGTGAAGGCGTTCATCACATAGCTTTTGCTGTTGATAATTTAAACGAAAAACTTACCCAAGTTGCAGAAAAAGGCATAAAACTTATAGATGAAACAAGTAGAAAAGGAGCAGAAGGTTTAAATATCGGATTTCTACATCCAAAATCTACAGGTGGCGTTCTTACAGAGTTCTGCGAGAAATAGACCTATACAATATATAAAAAAATATAAAATAGTAAATAATAAATATAAAATTTACTATGTTTGTGTAACGAGATTAATTTTTGTTTTTAATTGATTTTTAAATATTTACAACTATGAATAACGCAGTTTTTCAATTTGCTCAACCAGTAAATGAGCCAATTAAAGAATACCGACCAGGTTCTCCAGAGAGAATAGAATTACAAGCAAAATTAGCGGAATTAAGAAATCAAGAAATTGAGATTCCTTTAATTATTGGTGGTAAAGAAATAAAAACAGGAGATATTGACACTGTTACAATGCCTTCAGACCACGGACACGTTTTAGCACGTTACCACAAAGCACAACCAGAGCATGTACAAATGGCTATTAAAGCTGCTGTTGAAGCTCGTGCAAAATGGGCTGATATGCGTTGGGAAGAAAGAGCATCAATAACATTAAAAGCGGCAGAATTAATTGCTACAAAATATCGTGCATTAATGAATGCTTCAACAATGTTAGGTCAAAGTAAAAATGCTTTTCAGGCTGAAATTGATGCGGCTTGTGAAACTATAGATTTTTTACGTTTTAATGCACATTATGCTTCACAAATTTATGCAGACCAACCTATTAGCTCTCCTGGAGTAATCAACCGTGTTGAGTATAGAGGTTTAGAAGGGTTTATTTTTGCATTAACTCCTTTTAACTTTACAGCTATTGCAGCAAACTTAAATATGTCGCCTGTACTAATGGGTAATGTTACTGTTTGGAAACCGGCTACAGCAGCTATTCTTTCAGGATACTATTTAATGCAAATTTTTAAAGAAGCAGGTGTTCCTGACGGAGTTATTAACTTTGTACCCGGTGCCGGTAGAGTTATTGGTAAAGAGGTGTTTGAATCTCCTGACTTTGCAGGAATACACTTTACAGGTTCTACTAATACTTTCCAACAGTTTTGGAAAACTATTGGCGGAAACATAATGAAATACAAAGCATACCCACGTATTGTTGGTGAAACAGGAGGTAAAGATTTTATATTTGCTCACTCTACAGCTGATGTTGATATTCTTTCAACAGCTATTATTCGTGGCTCGTTCGAGTATCAAGGACAAAAATGTTCCGCAGCTTCTCGTGCTTATATTCCTGAATCGTTATGGCCAAAAGTAAAAGAAAATGTTCTTGCTGATATTGCAGAGTTTAAAATGGGTGATGTTACCGATTTTACTAATTTTATGAATGCTGTTATTGATAAATCTGCATTTGATACAATTACCAATTATATTCAAATGGCTATTGATAGCGACAAAGCTGAAATTGTTGCAGGTGGTAAATGGGACGAAAGTAAAGGTTACTTTATAGAGCCTACAATTATTAAAACTACCGACCCTCATTTTGTAACAATGGAAGAAGAAATTTTTGGTCCTGTTCTTACAGTATTTACCTACGAAGACGATAAGTACGAAGAAACTCTTAAACTTTGCGATGAGACTTCTCCTTACGCTTTAACCGGTGCTATTATTGCTCAGGATAGAGAAAAATTATTACAAGGGGCTGATGCATTACGCTATGCTGCGGGTAATTTCTATTTTAACGATAAGCCAACAGGTGCTGTTGTAGGTCAACAACCATTTGGTGGAGCAAGAGGTTCCGGAACAAACGATAAAGCAGGTAGTTACTTAAACTTAATTCGTTGGACTAACACAAGAACTATTAAAGAAACTTTAGTAGCTCCAACAGATTATAAGTATCCGTTCTTAGAAGCTGATAAATAAGATTTAATAAACATATATAAAATTAAAGAGGGCTTTTTCATTATTTGAAAAGCCCTCTTTTTTTAAATGCTTATACCAAATTAACCCGAATTACAAGACTTTAGAAAAAGTAGCAAAAAATAGCTAACTTTACGCGTAGTCAAAAAGCCTATGAATTTAATGGTGAGGTATACCATCCCTTCCCGTATTATGGTGGAAATGTAAAAGTGTCGAA
>CAMZKE010000142.1 GCA_947311115.1 uncultured Bacteroidales bacterium
CACCCAAATTTGGGTGATTAGTATTTCGCGTTATTTATCTGGTTTTAAACAAATTAACTTCATTTTTTGCTAAATCACATGAATAATACGGGTTAATCTGGCAGGCAAATAATATGCGATGACTTCATTTGCTTACGGTTTCTTGTGGTTGGTTTCAACTTGCATTATTCGTTATCTATCTTGTTTTAAGTAAATTAATTTCATTTTATTAAATTACATGAATAATACGGATTTAATCCAATTTCTCTTTTCAAATACTTATTCAAATACTCTAAATTTATAAAAGACAGTATTGAAAAAACATAACTAATAACTTAAAATAACAAATAAAAAACGGATTTACAATATAGATACCCACAAAATTTGTAACTTTGTAGGTTAATGTTTAAACTACTTTACATATTACTAATTGCTTTATTGCCAATGAAACACCCAATACATGTTTCAATGGCAAATATTGAATATATTGCTTCAGATAATAGTTATAACTTTACAATTAAAGTGTTTACTGATGATTTTGAAAAAAATATTTATGCTCTTTATAAAGTAGAACTAAATGCAGGAAAAGAAAATGAATATAAAAATTACGGAGATATTGTATCTAAATATGTGAATAAGTATTTTAAAATTAAGTTTGATGATAAAGCTTATAAACTAAAATATATATCAAAAAAATCAAATTTTGAAGCAACTTGGTTAAGTTTTAAATTGTCTGGTGTAAATAAAACTGTTAATAAAGCTGAAATAACTAATAATATTATGAATCAGTTTTATAGAGATCAAACAAATTTGCTTATATTTACAAAAGAAGATTTACAAAAAGCATTTAATATGAATTACACAGATACAATAGTTAAATTTAGTTTAAATTAATGAAGAATATTTTATACATATTATTAATATTATTTGCAACAAGTGTTTTTGCTACACACAATAGAGCCGGCGAAATAACATATAGACATCTGGGAGGTTTTAAATATGAAATTACAATTACAACATACACAAAAATTGGTGGTGGTGTTGTTGCCGATAGAGATGACTTAGATATTATGTGGGGCGATGGAACTTCAGAAGTATTACCTCGAGTCACATTTACTGATTACTATGGAACATATAGGCATAATATATATAGAGGCACACACACATATCCTGGTCCCGGAGTTTACGAAATAGTAATGCAAGATCCAAACAGAAATTCAAACATTCAAAACATTCCTGAATCGGTAAATATAGTTTTTGCAATAAAAACACAATTAAAAATTGGTGGTAGTTTAGGAAATAACAGCACACCTGTATTACTTAACAAACCCTTAGATAAAGGTGCAATTGGACAAGTATTTATACATAATCCCGGAGCTTACGACCCTGATGGAGACAGTTTATCATACAAACTTACAACATGTTTAGGTTATGATGGCGAACCTATACCCGGCTATTCTTTACCTCAGGCATCTCACTCAATAAGTATTAATGAATACACTGGCGATTTTATCTGGGATTCACCCACACAAGTAGGCGAGTATAATATCGCAATTCTTATTGAAGAATGGCGGCATGGCATTAAAATTGGTCAGGTTTTGCGTGATATGCAAATTGACATAAAAGAAACTAACAATATACCTCCGGTTATACAAGAAATAAGAGACACTTGTATAATGGCAGGTGAAAATTTGCAATTTGATGTTATTGGTACAGATGTTAACGATTATAGCTTAACATTAACCGCAGCAGGATTAGGTAAAGAAAATATTAACGAAATTGGAAATCCTAAATTTGGAAATACTGAAACATCAGCAGGTTATATAAAAAAAACATTTAGTTGGACACCATACTGCGATAATATTAAAAAACAACCATATAATGTAGTTTTTAAGGTAGAAGATAATAATAACGATGTGTCGCTTGTTGATATTAAAAGTATGCATGTTACTGTTATTGCACCTCCTCCTGTTATTGATACATTAATACCAACAAATAATTCGGTACAATTACAATGGCACGCATCAATGTGTAGCGATGTAAAAGGCTACGATATATACAGAAAAAATGAGTATTATGGTTTTCATCCGGGACATTGCGAAACAGGAGTTCCTGAATACACAGGATATGAAAAGATAGCAACAATTGAATCAAGCAATATTAACACTTATCTTGATAATAACAATGGTTTAGGGTTAATTCAAGGTTTTGAATATTGCTATATACTAGTTGCATACTACGAAGATGGAGCCGAAAGTTATGCTTCAGAAGAAATGTGTACCGATTTAGTAAAAGGAATACCTGTTATTACTAATGTAAGTGTTGAAGAAACAGCTACTGATACAGGCAAAATTTATTTAGCATGGGCAGCTCCAAATGAGTTTGATACAGTTTTGGCACCGGGTCCGTATAAATATTTAATTTACAGATCGCCTGATATGTGGGGGCAAAATTTTACATTAATTGATTCACTTTCAGGAATTAATGATACGACTTATATTGATACCGCTCTTAATACAAAAGATAATATTTATACATACAAAGTAGAATTTTATAATAATACACCTAATAATAGATTTTTGATAGGTGCTCCGCATATTGCTTCATCAGTCTATATAAATCTTTACGGAAGCGATAATAAAATAAAAATAAAATTTACAAAAAATGTACCTTGGCATAATAGCGATTATACTATTTATCGTGAAAACGGAAATGTTTTCGACTCATTAACAACAGTACAAACCGATACATTTGTAGATATAAACCTAGCAAATGGTACAGAATATTGTTATTATGTAAAGTCTAAAGGAGCGTATCCAAAAGGTAATTATATAAATCCTATAATTAATAAATCGCAAATAAATTGTGGCGAGGCCATTGATACAATCGGTCCATGTACACCAAAACTTGTAGTTGCCAGCGAATGCGATTCAATGTATAATCATCTTATTTGGAATAACCCTAATAATACTTGTGCCGATGATGTAATAAAATATAATATTTATTACAGTCAAACTCTTGATGGTAAAATGGTACTCATACATTCAAATATGAATGCAAACGATACAACATACACACATTATCCTACAGTAAGTATTGCAGGTTGTTATCAGGTAACTGCGGTTGATTCGTTTTTAAATGAAAGTAAATTTGGCGTAAAAGTTTGTGTTGATAATTGCGAATATTATAAATTACCAAATATTTTCACACCTAATGGCGATGGGCAAAACGATTTATTTATGCCGGCACCATATAAATTTGTTCATCATGTTGATATGAAAATATTAAACCGTTGGGGAAATGTAATATTTAAAACTCAAGACCCTGATATATTATGGGACGGAACCATTGATGGTAAAAAGGTTCCGGGTGGTGTATATTTTTATATTTGCGATGTGTATGAATACAGATTATCGGGAGTTGTACCTCGAAATATAAGTGGATTTGTTCATGTTGAACGAGGAAAAGAATCGAATAATAATGAATAAAATAAAATTTATAATAATATTATTACTTTTTTCAAGAACAGTAATTTCGCAAGAATTATCGTTTAATTTACTAAAAAGTATTTCAGAATTTGATGTAGAAAATTACGATACTGCTTTAGTTTATGCGAGCAAAGTAAATAAAAAAGATATTGTAATACGTGCTGTACAAATAAAAGCAAAATGCTATTTTGAGTTAAAAAATTACGATAAAGCATTATCTGAATTTTTAAAACTGTCAGATAAATACAAAAAAGAAAATTCAATTTATATAACCAGGCTTTATGCATTAAAAAAAGATTGGGCTAATACAGATAAATGGTTACGAATCCATTTGAAATCAGAGTACAAATTAAATCCGGGGGTATTAAAAACCGATAAATTTTTACAAGAATTTAGCACTACAAAACTTTGGAATAAAATATGGCTAACAGATTGGTATTCTGATTTAGACGAAAAAATTGCAGAAGTAGAATACCTAGCTTACAAAAAGAAATTTGTTGATGCTTTAGATGCTTCAGATGAAATTTTAAACACAAAAAAAGATTGCTATAAAATATATTTTGAACGTGCATATATTTACAGAAAATTAAAAGATGTTGATAATGTTGTTTATTCAATGAAAAACGCAGTAAAATACGCTCCTGAAAACACAAAATATTCTTTCGATTATGCTCAGTCATTATTTGTTATAGGCAAATATAAAAAAGCTATTCAAGAACTATCAAGAACTTATAAATTAGATAACTATTACCCTAGAATCAATTATTTTTTGGCTCAATATAATTTTAGACAAAATAATTATGAAGAAGCTAAAAAAGCAATCGAAAAATACAGAAAAATAATGCCAAATGATGGCGATGCAATTTGGCTTGCGGGTTATATTTATAAAGAACTTAACGAATATGAAAATGCAATTAAAGTGTTTACTGTTGGAATACAAAGTGAAGATCAGCGAGCAAGTTATTATGTAGGAAAAGGCGAATCACTATATAATTTAAAAAAATATAGCGAAGCTATTTCAAGCTTTACAATGGCACTAGATTTAGACCCAAGAAATCCAAATATTTATTATATGAGAGGTTTGTCAAGTATTGAATTAGACCGTAAATCAGATGCATGTAGAGACTGGCAAAAAGCTTCTAAAATGGGATTTTTTAAGGCTGATGATATGATTTCAGTTAATTGTCAGCAATAATAATTACACACTATGATTACAGACTATCATTTTACATTACCTGATTATTATTATCAAATACCTGATTCGGTAAATTCATTTTCGCAAATAAACAATACTGAACAGCAGGATACTAGCAATTCAATAATGTTTGGGGCTCAACCTCAAACAATAATGGACGCAGAAAGTGCCGATACCATTAGTGATGTAATAAATGTACCTCAAACATTACTAACCATAACTTATATACCAAAAAAAGTAGAAAAAAAAGATACGTTAAAATATTTTACCGAATATTTAAACCAACTAACTTATCTTAAATTTGATAATAATTCGTTACCTCTTTTAAAAGAAAATTTTGTTTTAAAACAAGATATTTCTACTAAATATAAAAGCTTAATTACATCAAGAAAAAAACTTGAAAAACAAAAAAAAGTAAAAAATAATCTAATAAAAGCAGAAAGTAAAAAAGAGAAAAGTCCAAATAATTTTCACAAAACAATAGTACCCGAAAAAACAATAGAGGGTACAAAAGATAACTATAATTTTAAACCTACAGGTTGGATATTAGGTATAATTATTATTAGTATATTTATTTTTGCGTGGATAAAATTATTTTTTAATAAGAATTATCGCACAATAATTAAGTCCGGTTATAATTACAACTACTCAGTTAAATTATTTAAAGAAGCAAATTCAGGGTCAAAAAGAGTTAGCTCAATCTTAAATCTAATTTTTATTTTAAATACATCAGTATTTATATATTTATTCACAGGTTATTTAAACATTAAATTACCAATAACTGATTTTACATTAATAGGATTTTTAATACTTTCCATAGCAATAATGTACTCAATAAAGTATTTAGTAATTAAAACCATTGGTTTCGTGTTTAGTTCCGATTCTATAGCTTCAGAATACTTGTCAAACATATGGCTATTCAACAAATTACTGGGTATTAGTTTGTTTCCAATAATAATTACCTTACCATATATTAACCCTTCAATAAAAACACCTTTAGCATATATTGGTTTAACTATCATATTTATATTCTTTATAATCAGAATAATAAGAAGTTTTCAGATAGTATTTAAGATAAAACTTTCAATTATTTATTGGATTTTGTATCTTTGCACCCTAGAAATTTTACCTGTTTTAGTTTTAAGTAAAATTGTTAATATATATTGAGCTTTCTCGTTGCAAGTTACGAGAAATATTAAAAAAGTTATTTTAGTACATACTTATTAAATCTAAACAGGTTAAAAAATACTATAAACCTAAAAAAGAGGAAATTGAAAGTAAAAAGTATTCTTGTTTCGCAACCTAAACCTCAAACGGAGAAATCTCCTTATTTTGATTTGGCTGAAAAATTTAATTTAAAAATTGATTTTCGACCATTTATTCAAGTAGAGGGTATTCCTGCAAAAGAATTCAGACAATCTAGAGTTAATTTTGAAGACTTTACAGCAGTAATATTTACCAGTAGAACAGCAATTGACCATTTCTTTAGAATGACCGAAGAGTATAGGTACACTGTACCTGATACAATGAAATATTTTTGTATTTCTGAATCTACAGCATATTATTTACAAAAATATATAGTTTACAGAAAACGTAAAATATTTTATGGTAAACGACGTTTTGAAGATTTAATGGAAATTATTACAAAGCATACTTCAGAAAAATTTATAGTGCCATTATCTGATATTCATAAACAAGATATACCTAAACAATTAACAAAAGCAAAAGTAAATTTCGAGAAAGCTATTATGTATCGTACTATTAGTAGCAATTTATCTAATTTAGCTGATGTAAATTACGATATTTTAGTGTTTTTTAGCCCTTCGGGAATAAAATCATTATTACAAAATTTCCCCGATTTTAAACAAAACGATACAAAAATTGCAGCTTTTGGACCAACAACCGAAAAAGCAGTTTTAGATGCTAATTTAAGATTAGATATTAAAGCCCCAATACCTCAAGCCCCTTCTATGACAATGGCTTTAGAACAATATATTAAAAAAGAGAATAAGAAAAAATAAATCACACTTTAAATAATTAAAATAAAAAAATCAAATTAAATAATTAATTTGATTTTTTTATTTTTACAGTAAATATAATTTTTGAAAAAACTTACATTAAATAAAGACGAAAGAATTAAAAGTAAAAAACTAATGGATAATATTTTCACCAATGGTAAGATTATTCGTTCCGGTTTTATAAGGTTAAATTATGTGCAAATAGATTTTGACTCAAAATATCCTGCAAAGGCAGCATTTAGCGTTCCTAAAAGAATATTTAAACGTGCAGTTAAACGTAATTTGTTGAAAAGAAGAATGCGTGAAGCATACAGACTTAATAAATTACCCCTTTATGAATTTTTAACTATTAATAATATAAAAATTAGTCTATTATTTGTTTACTTAGCAAAAGACAGTAAATCTTTTAGCGAAATTGAAAATAATATGTTAGATTTAGTTAATAAGTTAAAGGATAAAATAGAAAACAGTAAAAATTAATATTATTATGATTTTTAAAAATATATCTAAAAAAATAAAGATACTTTTTATAAGCATATTTATTATTTCAAGCACAATTTCGTTTGTAGCTTTTACCGATAACGATTTCGAAATAACAAAAAACCTTGACATATATTTTACACTTTTTAAAGAAGTAAATATTTTTTATGTTGATGATATTGACCCTGCAAAACTGATTAAAACCTCTATTGATGCAATGCTTAAATCGCTTGACCCGTACACAAATTTTATTCCCGAAAGTAAAATTGAGGACTATAAATTTATGACAACAGGACAATACGGAGGTATTGGTGCAATGATTAGAAAACAAGATGATTACGTAGTAATATCAGAACCTTACGAAAATTTTCCGGCACAAAAAGCAGGCTTAAAAGCCGGTGATATAATAATATCGGTTGATGGCAATAATATTAAAGGGAAAACAACATCACAAGTTAGTGATAAGCTTAAAGGCCAACCTAATACCGAGCTAAAATTAGAAATTAAACGACCGGGCTTAGATAAAAATATTAATGTTTCGGTAATGCGAGAAGAAATAAAACTTAGTTCTGTACCATATTATGGAATTGTTAGCGATTCGGTTGGTTATATTCGCCTTTCTAGGTTTACTCGTGATGCAGGTAAAGATGTAAAGCAAGCTTTAAACTCACTTAAAAGTAAAAATGTTAAATCAATAATTTTTGACCTCAGAGGAAACCCCGGAGGGCTATTAATAGAAGCTGTAAAAATTGTAAACGTATTTGTTCCTAACGGCGAAAATGTAGTTTCAACAAAAGGAAAAGTATCGCAGTGGGATAAAGAATATAAAGCAATGTTTCAAACTGTTGATACAAAAATTCCGTTAGTATTATTGGTTAATCGCTCGTCAGCATCGGCTTCAGAAATTGTTTCCGGAGCTTTGCAAGACCTAGACAGAGGTGTTGTAATGGGAGAGAGAAGTTTTGGAAAAGGATTGGTGCAAACAACTCGTAAACTGAGCTATAATGCACAACTTAAAGTTACAACTGCAAAATATTATATTCCTAGCGGACGATGTATTCAGGCGTTAGATTATTCAAACCGTAGAAAAGATGGTAGTGTTGGTAAAGTGCCGGACTCGTTAATTACAAAATTTAAAACTAAAAACGGTAGAGTAGTTTACGATGGCGGAGGAATTTTACCAGATATTCTAAAAGAATCAGAATCTTATAGCCCTATTGCATTTAGCTTGGTTATTAAGAATTTAATATTCGATTATGCTACACAGTATGTGTTAAAGCATGATTCGGTATTGCCACCAGAAAAATTTGTTTTTTCTGATAAAGATTTTAATGATTTCACAAAATTTCTTTCTGATAAAGATTTTGATTACGAAACAAACTCGGCAAATGAACTAGATGAACTTATAAAAGCAGCAAAAAAAGATAAATATTACAAAGGAAATGAAGCAGTTTTTGATAGCTTAAAAGTTAAACTCGCTCACGATAAAAATAAAGATTTACAAAACTTTAAAGATGAAATTAAAGAATTATTAACAGAAGAAATTATGAGTCGATACTATTATCAAGATGGTAGAATACAAGCTATGCTTTTAAAAGACCCTATTATTGATGATGCTGTTAAACTATTAAATGACACAACAAAATATAATGCAATATTAGCCGGTACTTGTAAAGATGCTGAGCATAAATTGGAAAAATAAAAGATAGTATTGAATAACATAAAAAAGCTCGGAAAAATTAATTTTTCCGAGCTTTTTCTTAGCCCACATTATTCATAGGTTTTTTTTTCTTAGACAAGGCGTCGAACCATGCTGATGTATATGAATACTGCAAATGGTTTGCGACGAAGTATAAGGAAAAGAAAAATGTATATCAAAGAAAACAAATGACTCAAATTTGGGTGATTTGTATTTTGCGTTATTTATCTGGTTTTAAACAAATTAACTTCATTTTTTGCTAAATCACATGAATAATCGAGGTAAGGTCAAAAATATTCCTTTTTACAAAGGAATATTTCCATGTTTCTTTTTAGGTAAATTATCAACTTTATTTTCAAGCATTTTAAAAGCTCTAATAAGTCTTTCTCTTGTTTGTTCAGGTAAAATTACCTCATCAACATAACCATAAGCAGCAGCTCTGTACGGATTTGCAAACATTTCGTTATACTCATCTTCCTTTTGCTTTAACATTGCTTCCGGGTCTTTTGCTGCTATAATTTCTTTTCTGAAAATAATTTCAGCAGCTCCTTTTGCTCCCATTACAGCAATTTCTGCCCTTGGCCAAGCAAAGTTAAGGTCGGCACCAATATGTTTAGAGTTCATAACATCATAAGCTCCACCATAAGCTTTACGTGTAATAACAGTTATACGTGGCACTGTGGCTTCAGAAAAAGCATAAAGTAATTTAGCTCCGTTAGTGATAATAGCATTCCATTCTTGCTCTGTTCCGGGTAAAAAGCCGGGCACATCTTCAAAAACCAATAGCGGAATATTAAACGAATCACAATAACGTACAAAACGAGCAGCTTTTGTTGATGAGTTTATATCTAAAACACCGGCAAAATATGCCGGTTGGTTGGCAACAATACCAATACTTTTTCCTGCCAACCGTGCAAAACCTACTACAATATTTTCGGCAAAATCTTTATGTACCTCAAAAAAAGTACCTTTATCAATTGTGCCATTTATTACTTCTTTAATATCGTAAGGTTGTGTCGATTCCTCCGGAATTATATCATTTAACTCAGGTCTAATTTCGTCAGTTGCTTCGTATGGTAACGATGGCGGTAGTTCTTCACAATTTTGAGGAGTATAACTTAATATTTTTTTAACATATTCTAAGGCTTCAACTTCGTTGCCTGCTGTAAAATGAGCAACTCCTGATTTGGTTGAGTGAGTACTCGCACCACCAAGTTCTTCCGATGAAATTTCTTCGTGTGTTACAGTTTTTACAACATTTGGACCTGTAACAAACATATACGACGATTTTTCAACCATAATATTAAAATCGGTTATAGCAGGTGAATAAACCGCACCTCCGGCACATGGACCCATTATAGCCGAAATTTGTGGAATAACTCCTGATGCTCTTGTGTTTCTATAAAAAATATCAGCATACCCGCCAAGCGAAACAACTCCTTCTTGAATTCTTGCTCCTCCCGAATCGTTTAACCCAATAACAGGAGCACCGTTTTTCATGGCTAAGTCCATTATTTTAGTTATTTTTTGGGCATGAGCTTCGGCTAACGAACCTCCAAAAACTGTAAAATCTTGTGAGAATACATATACTGTTCTGCCATCAATTGTACCATAGCCGGTTACTACACCATCGCCTAAAATTTTTTGCTTATCTAAACCAAATAAATTTGAACGGTGTTCAACAAACATTCCTAGCTCCTGAAAAGAACCCTCATCAAGCAATAGTTCTAATCTTTCTCTAGCAGTTAGTTTGCCCTTTTTATGTTGTGATTCTATTCTTGCTTTACCTCCACCAAGTAATGCTTCTTCTTTCTTTTTATTTAGTAAATCTAATTTCTCTTGATATGTATTCATACAATATTATTTTTTTGAAGATTTACCAAAAATAATAAATAACTAATAAAATATGTATAAAATCACATATATAATAACATTAATTTAGTTAATAACATTAAATTAAAAGTATAAATCAATCATAAGAACAATTTTTATAATTATACAATAAATTTTTAACTATCAATAGATAAGCGTAGTATAATTAATGAAGCTCTACAAATAGCAACCATTTGTGTTTTATTAAGTCTTGAAGAAAAATTATATATATGAGAAAAATTTTATTAATTTCTGTTTTATTTTTTGCGTATTCGGTTAATTCGCAAACAAAAAAAGTATTGTTTCTAGGAAACAGCTATACTTATGTTAATGATTTACCTAATTTAATTAAAAATTTGGCTCAAGCCGATGGTAAAACATTAGAGTACGACCAAAATACACCGGGCGGGTATTCGTTTGAGGGACACTCTACAAATACAACTAGTTTGGGTAAAATTGCTTCAAATAATTGGGATTTTGTAGTATTGCAAGACCAGAGTCAGAAACCTTCGTTTCCGCCATCGCAGGTTGCTACTGATGTTTATCCGTATGCAAAGATTTTAGTTGATTCTATTTATGCAAATAACCAATGTAGCAAACCTCTGTTTTTTATGACTTGGGGAAGGCAAAATGGCGACCAAGATAATTGTCAATATTATGCACCTTTATGTACTTACGAAGGTATGCAGGGTAGATTGCGTGAAAGTTATTTGCAAATGGGTGTGGATAATATGGCTAGTGTTTCACCTGTAGGTGTGGCTTGGAAAAAGACAAGAGAAATTACAGGTGATACTATTAATTTATATTCATCTGACGAAAGTCACCCTAGTATTTACGGTAGTTATTTAGCTGCTTGTGTTTTTTATACATCAATATTTAATGAAAGCCCTATTAATAACACTTTTATATCTACACTTAGCGATACAACTGCCCACTTATTGCAACAAATTGCTTTTTCGGTTGTTACCGATAGTAACTATGTTTGGAATTTTATGACAGCTAATTTCGGATTTTCAAGCACAAGTGGACTATCATATAATTTTATTAGTACAAACAATTATGAAAATGAATATTGGAATTTTGACGATGGTACAACAAGTACCGAACACAACCCAACTCATACATTTCCTGGTTCGGGGCAATATACTGTAAAACACATTATTGTAACAAACTGCACTACCGATACTGTTGAAAAACCTGTAAATATAGGAATAACACAAACTTATGATATAGAAAACAATGATATAACAATATATCCAAATCCATTTAATAATTTTATAAATATAGATGCCGATAATATTATTAAAATAACATTATATAATAGCATATCAGTAAAAATTATTGAAACTTCAAACAATAATATAGATACTTCGACACTGAAAGAAGGTGTGTATTTTATTGAAATTATTACTTTAAATAGCAAAATATGTAAAAAGCTTATAAAATTATAGATTTTACAATGTTACCTTATTTTATTAAAAAGTAGAGTGTTTGTAAAATGTAAAATATTGATAATAAGTTAATATAAAAAACTAATGTAGAAATAAACAAAGTATATTTTTAATTTTTGAGTGGTTAAGAGTATTGACAAATAAAAAAATATATTGTTAATTTGAATTATAATTTTTAAAAATAAATATGATGAGAAAGTTTTACTTAATTATTTTGGCACTTTTCGTAGCAAATACATTTGCACAACAAAGTGATCGCGATTATTCTGATGTTCCACATAAGCATAAGCTTACTATGAGTGCAGATAAAGGAATCAATTCATTCTATATAAATGAAGATTTTAATGGAACAACTTTTCCTCCTGTTAATTGGACATTACAAAGTCCTGATGGTGGTTCTGGTTGGACCACTATTGACGTTGGCACAGCTCCATTACCTGGTTGGAATGGCGGAGAGGCAACTGACCATACTGGTGCTACAACCGGAAAGATGGCTTATTGCACATGGAATACAGGTGGTAGTTCGGCAAACGACCAATGGTTAATCACACCACAGGTTACTATTGCGAACGGAGATATTTTAAATTTCTGGATACAAAGAGCATATACTTACGCTGACGCTGTAGATATTTTATTATCTACAACAGGTAATTCAACAACTGATTTTACTGAAACTATTGATAATTTAACTTGGAATGGTAGCGCAAGTGTTGATTGGATAGAAAAAAACTACGATTTAAGTGCTTATAATGGACAACAAGTTTATATAGCATTTAGAGAGCATGTTGCAGATAATCAGGGTGATGGTGCTGCTATTCTTTTAGATGATGTAAGAATTGGTTCTCCAGAACCTTGGGATGCTGCTTTAACACAATTAACAATAAACCCTTATGTTACTTTAGGTAATGTTGATATAACAGGAGATATAAAAAATAACGGGGCAAATACTATTACTGATATTGACCTTACATGGAGCGATGGCACAAATCAATATACTGACAACTTAACAGGGTTAAGTATTGTTGCCGGTGCAACATATAGTTTTACTCATACAACGCAACTTAACGTTGCAAATGCTCAAGCATATAATATTAAAGCATGGGTTACATTAGTTGATGATGCTTTTCATGGAAATGATACAGCAACTACTGTAATTGCAGGTGTTACAGAAATACCTGTTAAAAAAGTAGTTGGTGAAGAAGCCGGTGGAACATGGTGTGGCTGGTGTGTAAGAGGTATAGTAGCTTTAAAAGATTTAGCACATTATCATCCAGATGATTGGATTGGTATAGCCGTACATAACCAAGACCCTATGACTGTTGCTGCTTATGATGGAAGTATGAATGTTGGTGGATACCCAAGTGGATATGTTGATAGAGCAGGTGAAACAGACCCTAGTACTTTTGCTGATGTATATGCAGAAAGAGTACAAATGGTGGCTCCTGTAAAAATAGAGGTTGTTAATACTGCATGGGATCCAAATACAAATACTATATCGTATGATGTTAAAGCTACTTTTGTTACGCAATTATCAGGTGATTATAGGCTAAATGCAGTTATTACCGAAGATAATGTATCAGGTACAAGCTCAGGTTGGGAACAACATAATTATTATTCAAGTTCAAGTCAGAATATAGATTTGATTGATTGGGAAGGGATTAATTATAAAAATTTATCCGATCCTATTCCTGCTGCTAACATGGTATATAATGAAGTTGCTAGAGCAATATTAGGCGGTTTTAATGGCACATCAGGTAGTGTACCTTCAGCAGTAAACGCAGGAGATGTTGCTACATATTCATATAATTACGTTGTACCTGCCGATCAAAAAGCACAGGATATGCACTTAATAGGTTTTATTATTGATAATAATAGTGGTGAAATCTTAAATGGAGATATGGTAGAGTCACCATACTTTGTAAATGTAGAAAATATAAATGAAAATTCATCAATAAATATTTTCCCTAATCCTTCAACAGGTATTGTAAATGTTAAAGGTGCAGAGAATAGTACAATTGAAGTATTAAATTCTATAGGTCAGGTTGTATTAACAGTTAATAACGCTTCAAACATGGAGTCTGTTAATTTATCAGCTTATAACGAAGGAACTTATATTGTAAGAGTTATTACAAATAATAACATTACAGTTAAGAAAATTAATATTGTAAAATAAATAGTGTAGGGGTTTATTTTCATGGTGGCTCGGTCCTCATACCGAGTCGCCTTTTTTAAATCAAATACATAAAATATATAAAAGAGCTAGCTTATTGGTGGCTCTTTTTTGTTATTAATAAGGCAGGTTTATACCGTTATAACCCGGATTACAAGACTTTAGAAAAAGTAGCAAAAAATAGCTAACTAAATTTTAATAAACACCATATTGGTGATATTCAAAATTTTACTAATTTAGTTAGATGGAATTATTCATGCATTTTTCTTTTTCTGAGATGAGGCGACGAACCATGCCACTGTATATGAATACCGCAAATGGTCTGCAACAAAGTATCAG
>CAMZKE010000143.1 GCA_947311115.1 uncultured Bacteroidales bacterium
AAGAAAAAAGCATGAATAACTCCATCTAACTAAATTGGTAAAATTCTGAATATCACTAATATGGTGTTTGTTAAAATTTAGTTAGATATTTTTTGCTACTTTTTCTAAAGTCTTGTAATACGGGTTAATCTATTTAGGTTTAATTCCCGTCCCTTGGGACGTGTAAAATAATAGTATTACAAAACGATACCTTGTCTGGTTGCGGCGAGGAGATTCATTTAACACGAGAAAAAAACAAGTACTTATGTTGTTTAATCCGAGAAAAACACAAATTAAGTTTCTGTCTAATCCGAGAAAAATATAAGTTAGTTTGCTTTTACGCATAAAAATATTATATTTGTTGTGAAAAATTGTATGAAATGGTAAATAGAAATATAAAAGATGATATAATAAAAAGCCTCAGTTTTAAACAGATAACAGTATTGGTTGGAGCTCGTCAAGTTGGTAAAACCACAGTTTTAAAAGAAATAATATCAAAATTAAATAAGGTTTTGTTTTTTAATTTAGATATTGAGCAAGATAATATTCATTTTACATCGCAACAACAATTTTTACAACGAATACAGTTAGAGTTTGGAAATGAAAAAGCATATATATTTATAGATGAAGTTCAGCAAAAAAAAGATGCAGGGCGGTTTCTAAAAGGACTTTATGATATGGATTTGCCATATAAGTTTATAGTTACCGGTTCGGGAAGTATCGAACTGAAAGAAAAAATTAATGAAGCCTTAACAGGTCGTAAATACCTAATAGAGATGTCATCGGTAAGTTTTGCCGAATTTGTTAATTACAGAACCAAAAATAAATATACTAAACGCTTATCAATGTTTTTTGATGTGGAAAAAGAACAGACAGCCATATTTTTAAAAGAATACCTAGATTTTGGAGGTTATCCTGCAGTTGTTACAGAACAAATAGCAGTTAGAAAAAAGGAAATAATGAATGAAATTTTTAGCTCATATATTACCAAAGACATTTCATTTTTATTAGATGTTAAATACCCTGATAAATTTATAAAATTAATTCAGCTTTTAGCTATACAAACCGGGTCAATAATAAATTACTCGCAATTATCGCAAGATACAGCATTAAGTGTATCAACACTTAAGACTTACCTTTGGTATGCCGAACAAACTTTTATAATAAGCATAATAAAGCCATATTTTACCAATGCAAAAAAGGAAATAACAAAATCGCCAACAATATATTTTAACGATTTAGGTATGTGTAATTTTAGCAAATTGGTTTTTGGAATAAATAAAGCAGATGGAATGCTTTTTCAAAATTTTATATTCTTACTTTTAAGAAAGAAGTACGAAAAAGGACTGTCAAAAATTAATTTTTGGCGTACAAAAGATAAAGCAGAAGTTGATTTTGTTGTGTATGGAGAGCAAGGCATAACACCTATTGAAGTTAAATATTCGGGATTAAAAAAAACAACAGTAAGTCGTTCTTTTAGGAGTTTTATTAATAAATACTCGCCTAAAATAGCATATATAGTTAATTTAAGTTTAGATGTAGAAATTAAAATAAATAATACAGTTGTTAACCTGAATTATGCATGAATTTCAACATATCCTCTTTAAACGCCACTAAATCAACTATATAAAGTTTTTCTTGATAAAGGTTTAAATTTTAAAGAAGAAACAAAAAACAATCTATGGTTTTATAAGATAATTTCGTATCTTAGAGGCATATAAAACACTAAACCATAGATTGTTAATATGAGCAAAGATATAAAAAAAGAAAACACTACACAAGCGTCTTTAGAATTATTTTCTGTCAAAGACAAACCCATTGAATTAAAGTATTCAGGTGAAAAAATAAGTACAGATGGCGGTCTTTTGTTACTTAAAGAGGTTGATAATCAGATAAATATAATCAAGGAGTTTGCCGACTGCATAGATGACCAAAGAGATTTAAGATATATTGATTATAGCTTACAAGAGTTACTTTCTCAAAGAATATATCAAATAGCTGCAGGCTATGAAGATGCCTTGGATTGCAATGCCCTAAAAGAGGATGCTATATTAAAGCTATGTGCAGATAGATTACCAGAAAAAGATGGAAGTTTAAGCTCGCAATCTACTATGAGCAGGTTTGAAAATTCAGCACGCAGAGGTGAGTTATACAAGATAGCAGAAATGTTTGTTAACCAATTTATTAAATCTTATACAGATGAACCACCAGTAATTATACTTGATGCAGATGATACCAACCACAATGCATATGGGGCACAGTTACAAATAGAATTCAATAATTATTATGGTGAATATGTATTTATGCCATTGCATATATATGAAGGCTTATCGGGTAAATTGATAACAACCATACTTAAACCGGGGAGGCGTTCAAAAAGCGTTAATGTATTTGCAATATTAAAGCGTATAATAGAGTTATTGCGAAAACATTGGCCTAATACAAAAATAATTTTACGAGGAGATAGCCATTTTCATTGCCCGGAACTAACAAGCTACAGTAAAAGTAATAGTAACATATCTTTTATTACGGGGTTAACGGGCAATAAAAAATTAAACGAGTTAAGCACAACAACAATAGAAAGTGCAAAAAGAGAATACAAACAATATAATAAACCCGTTAAAAGGTATCATTCATTTATGTACAAAGCCCAAAGCTGGGAGCATGAGGAACGTGTAATCGTAAAGGTTGAAGTAAATGAAAAAGGAACAAACATAAGATATATTGCAACAGATAATGTAGATTACCGAGCCAAAGGTATTTATGAAGTAGGCTATTGCCAAAGGGGTTCTATGGAGTTAAGGATTAAAGAACATAAAACATACTTGAAATCAGATAGGACGTCATGCCATAGGTTTGAAGCCAATCAGTTTCGTTTATTTATGCATTCGGTAGCTTATGTACTGATGCACACAATGCAAAAAGAAGTATTGAAAGGAACTGAATTTGCCAACTCAACAATGAAAACATTGCAACTGAAACTTCTAAAAACTGCCGCAAGAGTAAAAGAATTAAAAACAAAAATAAAGATAGAGTTTCCAAGAACATTTCCACTTCGCAGTATTCAAACAAATGCTTTTCAGATATTTGAAACTGTCCGATGCTGACAGTAATTAAACACTAATTTAATGTAATATCTCGACATCAAATGAGTTATAAGGAATTGCTGTGTCTTTTCTTCAAATTTGATGGTAAAATAGGTCAAATCTGCTGTTAATCGTAGTGTTATTTAGAATGGTTATAAATACAGTAGCTAAATTACGGTAGATATTGTTATAATTTTAATTTTTATCAGTGGTTAACAAATACAAAAATGAAAATACTATGTATTTTTGTTAATTAAAGTAGTTTATGCATAATTCAGGTTAAATTTATTCCGTATTGGAAACTTATTTAATTTATAGAAATCCCTTAATAGAAGAATATCAAATTTGTAATTTATAAATAGAATGGCATAATTATATATCTTTGCAAAATGAGTAAAGAAAACAAACTTCCCGAACTTTTACTTCCTGCCGGAAATGTAGAAAATTTTAGAGCCGCAATACAAGGAGGGGCAGATGCAATTTATCTTGGATTAAGAAAATTTAATGCACGTGGTCGTGCTTCAAATTTTACATATTTACAGTTTGTTACTTTACTTAACGAAGCTAAAAAAAACAATGTAAAAGTATATGTTACAGTAAATACCGTGATAAAAAATAGCGAATTACCCGATTTAATGGATATGCTATGGTTTTTATCTAAAACAAGTGTGTCGGCAGTAATAATTCAAGACTGGGGCGTGTATTATTTACTTAGAAAGTCGTTTCCAAAACTGGTAATTCACGCAAGTACACAAATGGGAAATCATAACTCAATAGGAGCTAATTACAGTAAACGAGTTGGAATTGAACGAGTAATTTTAGCACGTGAAATTACCGAAAAAGAGCTTTTTGAAATTAGCTCAAACTCTAATATCGAATTAGAAATATTTACTCATGGTGCATTATGTTATTCGTTTTCCGGAATGTGTATGTTTAGTAGCTACGTTGGTGGAGCAGGGGCAAATCGTGGTATATGTACACAAAATTGCAGGCGTGCATATAAGGATAATAAAGAAAAATATCTTTTTAGTTTAAAAGATTTTCAGTTAATTGAGCAGTTACCTCAAATAATTAAAGCTGGTGTAGCATCAGTAAAAATAGAAGGACGAATGAAGTCGGCCGAGTATGTATATACTGTGGCGAGTGCGTATAGAAAAGCTTTAGATAATAATCGTTCGATAATCGAAGCCAAAAAAGAGTTGCGTTTTGATATGGGACGCGAAAAAACCGGTTATTTCTTTGGCGGAAATGTTAGCAATGCTATAACTCCAAATCCTAATACGGGCATTTATTTAGGGCAAATTGTAAAACGTAATGATAATCAGTTGTTTATTGAATCTAATAAGGCGATAGAGGAAGGCTTTAGAATTAGAGTTGTTAGTAGAAAAACCGACCAGCAAATTAATTTAAAAGTTAAAGTGTTTTCGCACAGAGCTAACAATTTGTATGTTGTTGAAGCAGATACCAATGGAATAAATAAAAATGATAAGGTGTTTTTAATTGGCGGAGTGCAAACTCAAAAGTTTTCTAATAAAATTCGCGAAACAGTTGAAATACCTGAACAGCAAATGCCAAAGCAATTAAAAAATAGTGTTTTAGGTAAACTCCGAACTAATACTGTTAATAAAAAAGAAACATTATTTGTGAGGATTGATTCGCTTAAATGGATGCGTAAAATTTGGTTTGATAATTTCGATTTCTTAATTTTGAATTTATCATTGTCTGAACTAAAAGAGTTTAATCCTACAACTCCATTTATAAAGAAAAATAGACATAAAATATTTATTGAAATACCTAAATTTATTCCTGAAGGGAAAGTTAAAACCTACAAGAATATTTGTAATAATTTGTTTAAAAATGGTGTGAATAATTTTATGTTGAGTCATATTTCTCAAAAATTACTTATTCCGCAAAAGGCAAATTTTGCAACAAACGAAAATGTGTATGTTTTTAACGATGCAGCATCAAAATTTATAGTTGATGAGGGTGCAAAGTTCTATATATATCCTTTAGAAAACGATTTTGGTAACTATTATTCGCAAAAAAATAGGGAAGGTGTGGTGCCAATGTATAGTCATCCTGATTTGTTTTTATCGCGTATGCCGGTAAAAGTAGAAAGCGAAAAACAAACTTTTGTTGATGATACAAAACGAATTTATGAAAAAACCGTACGCGATGGATTAACAATTGTACGTCCTGAACTTGCTGTTGCAACTTTACAGCATAAACAAAAATTTCAGAAACTAGGTTATCATAAATTTTTATTAGATTTTACAGGCGAATCGCCATCAAAAAATGTGTTTAATAAGGTTTTATTACACTTTAAAAGTGGACAAGCAATTCAAAATACTACTACATTTAATCTAAAACGTGAGTTGAAATAAATAGAAAACTTATTATTAATAAGTTGATGATAAAATATGAATTGAAATGAGTTTGTAAATTAGGAAAGAAATGTGTACACATTTCTTTCCTAATTTGTATTGGAGGTGCTTGCGTATTATTCATTTAAAGTTTCAGCAAGCTCGTCAGTCATTTCTAAATTATGAAAAACATTTTGAACATCATCAAGTTCTTCAAAAGCATCAATCATATCCATAATTTGTTTTGCATCTTCAATGGCAAGTACTTTTGTGTCGTTTGGTATTCTTTGTAATTCAGCATTTTCAGCTTCAATTTTTAATTCTTCAAGTTTTTTCTGAACACTACCAAAATCTTCTAAAGCTGTAGTAATTATTATTTTATCATCTTCAAGCTCAAAATCTTCTGCTCCGGCATCAATCATTTCAAGCTCAAATTCTTCAATATCGAAATCTCCCTTTATTACTGTAAAAACACCTTTTCTATCAAACATAAAACTAAGTGAACCATTTGTACCTAAGTTTCCGTTTCGTTTATTAAAAACAGCTCTTACTTCACTTACGGTTCTTTGGTTATTATCAGTTAAACAATCAATAAATATGGCAATACCATGTGGCCCATATCCTTCAAAGGTAACTTCTGTAAAATTCTCTCCATCAGCAGAACCTTTTTTTATAGCACGCTCAACATTATCTTTGGGCATGTTTGCTCCTTTTGCATTATTAACAGCTAAACGTAAGCGTGGATTTGCTTCAATATCAGGTCCTCCTTCTTTTACTGCAATTTGAATTTCCTTTACTATTTTTGAAAATATTTTAGAGCGTTTAGCGTCTAATGCACCTTTTTTACGCTTTATTGTTGACCATTTACTATGTCCTGACATATTGTAATTTTAAATTATGCTGTAAAAGTAGAAAAAACTTAAATATTATTCAAATTATTGTAAAACTTGCTTAAAAGGCTATATAATATTTATTTTGACTAATGAGTATTTATTGTAAATAAATGATGATATATTATAAGTAAATTTCATAATACAATTTATTTACTTATTTTTGTGGAAACTTTTAAAAAATATATAAATGAAGAAAATTACTTTTTTAATTATTGGAATTGTTATCAGCAGTTTAAGTTTTGCTCAAACTGTAATTTTTGAAGATAACTTTGATGCTTACAATGTTGGTGAAGGTATTGCACATCAATCAACAGATTGGTGGCAATGGGATAATCAAAACCCTCCTTTAGGAAATGCTGGCGATGCTGTTATTGTTGACTCTATATCTAATTCGGCATCTAATTCTATGCATGTTGTAAACGGCAATGATATTGTTTATAGATTTGGAAATCCTACTTCAGGAAGATTTGAGGCTGAGTTTAATATGTATATAAATGATGATGCTACGCAAGGTGGTTATTTTAATGTAGAACATAATTTTGGTACAAACTGGGCTTTTTCTTTCTTTTTTGGAGAAAATGGAAATATTACTTATGATGTTGTAGAAAATACAGTAATAGGTACATATACTAAAAATGTATGGTTTAATGTTAAAATTGATTTTAATATTAATGATGATTTAACTACTGTATATATTGATGGAGATAGCCTTACAAGTTTTCCTTTTACATTTTCGGCAAGTAATGTTACTACAGATTTAAATAAATTAGACTGTATTAATTTTTATGGAGCAAATGGAACAACACTTCCTGCAAACTCTAATTATTTTATCGACGATTTTAAATATACTGAGATAGTAGCAGAAACACCTGCTAACCTTGTTATTGATGAAACACCAATAGTAGTAGATGCTAACCAATTTAACTCAGAAACAATACATTTCGAAAATGATGGCGCTATTCCTATGGCATACAGAGCTTATGCTGTTTATGATTATAATTCAACTTTTACAGGAACAGAAGAAGTTGATGTACTAACTTATACAACTAATCAAGGAGCTTATGGAAGTGCACCTGCTGGTGACCCAGCTGGTACTCCAAGAAAGATGACTACTAGATTCTATAACGAAACTATCCAAAATTTAATAGGAATGAGTATTGATTCAGTATTTTTTGTGCCGGGCTACGTACAAGGTGATACTGTTGAATTATCAATTTTAGAGCGTGGAAGCTTTATTGATAATACAAATTTAGGTGCAAAAGTTGATTCTCAAAGTTTTACTATAACTCCTATGGCGGAACAATATCTTGCGTTAGATCAACCTTATTTATTAAATGGAGACGAAGTAGCTGTTGAGTTTGGAATGAATGTTTTTCATACTGATAGTTCATTATATTTTGTTGAGTTTTTATCTCAAGGTTTGCCTGTAGGTGCAACAAACGGAAATTATGTTAATTTTAACTCTGGTTATGCTAATAGTTTTTATAATAATTTTGTATTAGTTTATTGTTCAGGAGTTCGTTGGCCAAAATGGTTAAATGTTGATGCTGCAAACGGTACATTGGCTGCGGGTGCATCTGACGATATTACTTTAACTTTTACAACATCAGCCTTAACTATTGGTGAAACATATACAGCTAAAGTTGTATTTGGCTGCGATGCTCCAAATAAAGAATTTACTGAAGTGCCTGTTACAATTACAGTAATTTCAGGTATTAACACTACTGATGCTAATTCAAAAATAGGAGTTTTGTCTTATCCTAACCCTACAACTAATTATTTTAATATATCTGCTGATGCAGAAATAACAAATATAGAAGTTGTTTCGCAAAATGGTCAAGTTGTGTATTCAAATGCTGTTAGTTCAAAAGCAGTAAAAATAAATATGGAAACACTTCCTGAAGGTGTGTACTTTGCAAAAGTAACAGTAAATAATACTATTGTAACTAAAAAAATTATTAAGAAATAAATTTATTATTAATATATTTTATAAAAAACCACAGATATGTTTTCTGTGGTTTTTTTTTGCTAAGTAATTTTGTATATTGCAGGTTAAATCTTTAAAAATATATAAATGAAGAAAATTTTATTTTTTACAGCTTTGTTCACATTAATTACATTTGTTGCAAGTGCACAATGGGTTGAACAATCTACAAACTTTACTGCGGCTTCGCGTGGTATTAGGAATTTTTCTATTGTTGATGCTAATACAGTTTGGGCATCAGCTTACGATGGTTCAGGAAGTAATGCAAATGTTCAAGAGTTTACAAAAACTGTTGATGGTGGTGCTACTTGGACTCCGGGTACAATTGATGTTGGAAACACATCATTAGGTATTGCTATGATTCATGCAAGAAGTGCAACAAAAGCTTATGCTGTTGCTTTTACAATGTCTTCATCTCCAAGTGGACAGGGTATTTTTGTAACTACCGATGGTGGTACAACATGGACGCGTCAAACAACAGCTGATTATCAGTCAGCCTCATCGTTTTCAAATGTAGTGTATTTTTGGAATGATAATGATGGTTTTTGTATGGGTGATCCTGTAAGTGGAGAGTACGAATTGTACACAACTACTGATGGTGGTACTACTTGGACTCCTGTTGATGGTGGGTATACAGTTGTCCTCGAAGGCAATGAAGGTGGAAATACAGCTGTCCTCGAAGGCAATGAGGGTGGAAATACAGTTGTCCTCAAAGGCAATGAGGGTGGAAATACAGTTGTCCTCGAAGGCAATGAGGGTGGAAATACAGTTGTCCTCGAAGACAATGAG
>CAMZKE010000144.1 GCA_947311115.1 uncultured Bacteroidales bacterium
AGAGAGCTATAAAATCAATACAACATAGAATGGAAAAATTAAATATTACAAATATCGAGATATCAAGCAGTTATAATATAAGTTAGATGGAATTATTCATACTTTTTTCTTTTTCTGAGACGATGCGACGAAACATGAAGCTGTAATACAGCAAATGATTTGCAACAAAGTATCAGGAAAAGAAAATACGCTTTACCCGATACTATCTTTTTTACAAAATATCTAACAAAACCTCCAAGCCAATACCACGCGAACCTTTAAGAAGGATTAAACTATTAGTAATCTTATTTTCTGATAAATACATACTCAACTCAGCAGTATTTTTAAAAAAATTGTACTTTTCGTTTCTAAGTTTATAAAACTCTGAACCAACAAAATAAACTTTATTAAAGCCAAATTTCACAACTAAATCTAAAATATTCTTATGCTCATGCTCTGAAAGCGAGCCTAGTTCAAGCATATCACCTAAAATAAGTACTTTACTTTTACTCTCTATTGCCACAACATTTTCAATAGCATTTGCCATACTTGTTGCATTTGCATTATAAGCATCAACAATAATTTTATTTGTAGCTTTCTCAACTAATTGCGAACGATTATTTGTTGGTACATAACTTTCAATAGCATCTTTAATTTCAGTTAAATCCAAATTGAAATAACTACCAATTTTACATGCTGCAACAATATTTTCTAGGTTATATGTACCAACTAAATTTGTTAATATTTCGACTACATTATTATTTACCGAATATGTAACACTTACAAAAGGTGTTGCTGAAACCACCTTCCCATTTACATTACAATTATCGGCAACACAATATTTTTCTACATATTTATAATCAGAAATCAATCCTTCAAGAATTTCATTATCCGAATTATAAAAAATTACTTTATTATTATTTTTTAAATAAATATAAAGCTCGTTCTTAGTATTTATCACACCTTCAAAACTACCAAATCCTTCAATATGAGCTTTACCTATATTTGTAATTAAACCATAATCAGGTTCTGCTATTTTACACAACAATTCAATTTCTTTTGGATGATTAGCACCCATTTCAACAATTCCATAATCTAAATCAGATGTAAAATCTAACAAAGTAAGTGGCACTCCAATATGATTATTAAAGTTCCCTTTTGTAGATTTAACATTAAACTTTGCTTGCAAAACTGTTGTTAAAAGCTCTTTTGTAGTGGTTTTACCATTAGTACCGGTAATAGCTATTATAGGTATTTTAATTATTTTCCTGTGATAATTGGCTAAATCCTGTAAAGTTCTCAAAACATTATCAACTAAAATACATCTATTATTTACTTCAAATTCTTTTTCATCAATAATAGAATAATTAGCACCTTGTTTTATCGCTTCAACAGCAAATTTATTACCATTAAAATTATCTCCTTTCAATGCAAAAAACATACAATATTTTGTAATATTTCTACTATCTGTAGATATTTCGGAGCATTCAATAAATTTATTATATAATTCAGGAATCGTCATTTAAATCGTTTTAAAATATTTTTAAATTTATTGAAACCCTTATTAAAAACAAAACTTTTTTCAACAAAAGGAAACAAAAAAAATAAACCTGCGTATTTTTCCTTGTTAACATCAATTATGTTCTTTATTTATTTTATTTTTGAAACTGAATAAAAAAAGAATTTTAGATGTTTTTAAAAAAACTAACAAAAACAGTAAAATTAAGCTTATGAAAATTACAATGGTAGGTACCGGATACGTAGGATTAGTATCAGGTACATGTTTCGCAGAAACCGGAATCGACATTACTTGTGTTGATATTGATGAAGTTAAAATCAACAACTTAAAAGAAGGTATTATCCCTATTTGGGAGCCGGGTTTAGAAGACATGGTTGAGCGAAACCTTAACAAAGGAAGACTTCACTTTTCTACGTCAATAAAAGATAGTATTCAAGATTGCGAAGCAGTTTTTAGTGCTGTAGGAACTCCTCCTGACGAAGACGGTAGTGCTGATTTACAATATGTTTTAACAGTTGCTAAAGAAGTGGGTATGTATATGAACGATTACTTGGTAATGGTTACTAAAAGTACCGTACCTATCGGAACAGCTGAAAAAGTAAGAAAAACTATTCAAGATGAACTTGACAAACGTGGCGTTGATATTCCTTTTGACGTAGCATCGAACCCTGAGTTTTTAAAAGAAGGAAGTGCAATTGACGATTTCTTAAAACCTGACAGAATTGTTGTTGGTGTTGATTCTGAAAGAGCAACAAAAGTAATGCGTAAATTATACCAGCCTTTTACAATGAACAATCATCCGGTTCTAATTATGGATATTCCATCAGCAGAAATAACTAAATACGCAGCAAACTCAATGTTAGCCACAAAAATTAGTTTTATGAATGATATAGCTAACTTGTGCGAACTTGTTGGTGCTGACGTTAGCTCTGTTAGAATTGGTATCGGTTCTGATTCTCGTATAGGAAACAAATTTTTATATCCGGGTGCCGGCTACGGTGGCAGCTGTTTCCCAAAAGATGTAAAAGCACTTATCAGAACATCTGACGAATACGGACATTCACTAGAAATACTAAAAGCGGTTGAAAGAGTTAACGACCGACAAAAATCCGTTGTTTACAATAAAGTTGCAAAATATTTTAATCATGAATTAGAAGGAAAAACAATTGCACTTTGGGGATTATCTTTTAAACCAAATACCGACGATATGCGCGAAGCACCATCATTAGTATTTATAGACAAAATAACAGCTGAAGGTGGTAAGATTAAGGCATACGACCCCGTGGCAATGGAAGAAACCAAAAGAAAAATTGGTAATAAAATTGAATATGTTAAAGAAATGTATGAAGCAATTATTGATGCTGATGCCCTTGTAATTATGACCGAATGGTCAGAATTTAAGATGCCTAACTTTAAAATTATTGAAAAATTACTTAAAAATAAAGTTATTTTTGATGGTCGTAACATTTATAATATTGACGAAATGGCTGAATTAGATTGGGATTATTACTCAATAGGTAGAGCACCTAAAAAATAATTAAGAATTAAAAAAAACTGCCTTCGGGTAGTTTTTTACATTATTTAAAATCGAAATTATGGACATGAAAAAAGCATTAGTAACCGGAGGTGCAGGATTTGTAGGCTCTCACTTATGCGATAGGTTACTAAAAGAAGGTAAAGAAGTTATTTGTATAGATAATTTTTTTACAGGCTCTAAAAAAAACGTACTTCATTTACTAGATAACCCTTTCTTCGAACTCGTAAGACATGATGTAACAATGCCTTATTTCGTTGAAATTGATGAAATATATAATTTAGCTTGCCCTGCCTCTCCAATTCACTATCAATACAATCCTATTAAAACCATTAAAACATCGGTAATGGGAGCTATTAATATGCTTGGCTTAGCAAAACGTATCGATGCAAGAATTTTACAAGCATCAACAAGTGAAGTTTATGGCGACCCTATTGTACACCCTCAAACAGAAGACTATTGGGGCAATGTAAACCCTTGGGGACCTCGTTCTTGCTACGATGAAGGCAAACGAAGTGCAGAAACATTATTTATGGATTACCATTTACAAAATAATGTTGACATAAAAGTTATTCGTATTTTCAATACTTACGGACCTCGCATGCACCCTAACGATGGCAGAGTTGTATCTAATTTTATTATACAAGCACTCAAAGGTGATGACATTACTATTTACGGTGATGGCTTGCAAACCAGAAGTTTTCAATATGTTGATGATTTAGTTGAGGGTATGATAAGAATGATGCGTACCGGAAAAGACTTTACAGGACCTGTAAATATTGGAAACCCAAATGAATTTACAATTCAACAATTAGCCGAAACTGTTATTCGATTAACAAAATCAAAATCAAAAATTGTTAATTTAAAAGCAACAAAAGACGACCCAGCAAAAAGAAAGCCGGACATTACTCTTGCAAAAGAAAAATTGAATGGTTGGGAACCAACAATTCAATTAGATGAAGGTTTAAAATATACAATTGATTACTTCAAGAAAACATTAAATTTATAACAAAATGAAAGGTATTATTCTAGCAGGAGGCTCAGGAACAAGACTCTACCCTTTAACAATTAGCATATCGAAACAAATTATACCTGTTTATGATAAACCAATGATTTACTACCCATTATCAGTTTTAATGCTTTCAGGAATTAAAGATATTCTAATCATATCTACACCAACTGACATCCACTTATATGAGGATTTATTAAAAGATGGTAGTCAATTAGGTATTAATATTGAATATGCTATACAACCTTCACCCGACGGGCTTGCTCAAGCATTTTTAATTGGTGAAAATTTTATTAATGGCGACGAAGTTTGCCTAATTCTTGGCGATAATATTTATTACGGACATGGTTTTGGCGGTACTCTTTTAGAAGCATCGAAACTAACAGAAGGAGCTATGGTTTTTGGCTATTATGTAAAAGACCCTGAAAGATATGGCGTTGCCGAATTTGACCAAACAGGAAAAGTAATAAGTTTAGAGGAAAAACCAAAAAATCCTAAATCAAATTATGCTGTAACCGGTTTATATTTCTACGACAAAACAGTTGTTGAAAAAGCAAAATCGTTAAAGCCTTCGCCACGTGGAGAGCTAGAAATAACAGATTTAAACAAATTGTACCTTGAAGAAAATAAACTAAAGGTTAAACTAATGGGACGCGGTATGGCTTGGCTCGATACAGGAACCCATGACAGCTTACTAGAAGCATCTAATTTTATTGCAACAATTGAAAAAAGACAAGGGCTTAAAGCGTCTTGTATTGAAGAAATTGCTTACAAACGCGGATTTATTGACAAAACTCAGTTATTAAAACTTGCCGAACCACTTAAAAAAAATCAATACGGACAATATTTATTTGATATTGCTAACGATAATATTAAAGTAATAGATAATTAATTTATGGAAATAATTAAAACAGATATTGATGGTTTGATAATAATTAAACCAAAAATTTTTAAAGATAATAGAGGTTACTTTTTTGAAAGTTTTAACAAAAAAACATTTGAAGATAACGGACTTAATTACAACTTCATTCAAGATAATGAAAGTAAATCTTCTTTTGGTGTAATTAGAGGCTTACATTACCAGCTTGCCCCTTACGCACAAACAAAATTAGTACGTGTATTAAAAGGCAAAGTGTTAGATGTAGCTGTTGATTTAAGAAAAGGCTCGCCTAGCTTTGGAAAATGGCACGCAGTAGAGTTAAGCGAAGATAACAAGCAGCAATTCCTTATCCCACAAGGTTTTGCTCACGGATTTTCTGTTCTTTCCGAAACCGCTATTTTTGCGTACAAATGCGATAATTTATACAACAAAGACTCCGAAAGAGGAATAAACTTTAACGATAAATCATTAAATATAGATTGGAAAATTCCTTCGGAAAAAGCAATTGTTTCGGCAAAAGACAAGGTTCTTCCTTGTATAAATGATGCCGATATTAATTTTATATACTAATAAACTATGAAATCGATACTTGTAACAGGTGCCAATGGGCAATTAGGAAAAGAAATTCAGAATATAGCTTCTGATATTAATAATTTCAATTTTATTTTTTCAGATGTTAATTCGTTAGATATAACAAACGAAGCTGAACTCTCATTATTTTTTGAAAAGAACAGTATCGATTATATAATAAATTGTGCTGCATACACAGCTGTTGACAAAGCTGAGTCTGAAAAAGAGTTATGCAATAAAATTAATTCTATTGCAGTTAAAAACTTAGTAAGTTTTGCTCAAGAATATAATATAAATTTCATAACAATATCAACCGATTATGTTTTTGATGGTACAAACCACAAGCCATATACCGAAAACGACAAAACATCACCAAATTCAATATATGGAGCAAGCAAACTTACCGGCGAAAGTGAAGCTCTAAAATACGAAAAAACTATAATTATTCGCACTTCGTGGTTATACTCGCACTATGGTGCAAATTTTATTAAAACAATGCTTTCTCTTTCAGAAACAAGAAACGAGCTAAACGTAATTTTCGACCAAATAGGAACACCTACTTATGCCGCAGATTTAGCAGAAGCTATAATAGAAATTATTCGATATTCAGAAAACAATGAATTTGCCGCAGGAATATATAATTATTCTAACGAAGGAGTTACAAGTTGGTACGATTTTGCCAAAACTATTTTCAGAATTACTAACACAAACTGCAAAGTATTACCTATAGAAACTAAAGATTATCCAACTCCGGCTGCACGACCTCATTATAGTGTGCTTAACAAATCTAAAATAAAAAATACATTTAATTTATTTATCCCATATTGGGAAGATAGTTTAGCTGAATGTTTAAAAGAACATAGAAAAAAATAAATTTTTATTATAAAAAAAATACCTTTGCAAAATAATTAATCTCCTCGCCGCAAGCGGACGAGATACATTATAAAATAATAAATTTAATACACCACAGGCGGAGTATTAAATTCAAACATATTAAAAATGAAAAATATTGTAATTTTTGCATCAGGTTCGGGGTCAAACGCTGAAAATATTTATAATTATCTTAAAAATTATAACAATATAAATATCTCATTAATAATTACAAATAACAAAAATGCTTATGTTATTGAACGTGCAAAAAAACTTAATATACCCTGCGAGATAATACCTAAATCGCAATTTAAAAACTCAGATTTTGTACTGAATACACTAAAAAAACATAACGCAAATTTAATTGTACTTGCCGGTTTTTTACTTCTTATTCCCGAATATTTAATAAATAATTATAAAATTATAAATATCCACCCAGCATTATTACCAAACTATGGAGGTAAAGGAATGTATGGCGACAATGTACATAAAGCTGTTATTAAAAATAAAGAAAAAGAATCTGGAATTACAATACATTTTGTTAACAACAAATACGATGAGGGTAAAATTATTTTTCAAGCAAAATGTGATATTTTACCAAATGATACTTACGAAAGCTTAGCAGAAAAAATTCACGCATTAGAATACAAACATTTTCCTCACGTAATTGTAGATGTTGCTAATAAACTAGATTAATCTACAATTCTTATGTCGAAAAAAATAGACTTACCCTCTAATAGATTAAAAATAATATTACACGGTTTTTTCTATTCAGGAGGCATAGGTATTGCAGAGCCATCTACAGTTTTACCGGTTATTGTAAATTACTTTAGTAATAGTAGTGCTTTAATTGGATTATTTTCCTCATTATTAAGAGGTGGTGCAGTAATAATGCAGCTTTATGCAGCATTTCATGCTCAAACATACCATAAAGTTTTAAAGCCTCTAAAATTAATTTTTGTTTTCAGATTTATCACATGGTTTAGTATTGGATTATCGATATATTTTTTTGGAGAAAATTATCATACTTTAACTCTTTGGCTTTTTGGATTAGGCTTATTCTCGTTTTCATTTTCTGCAGGGTTTGGCACTATCTACTTCTCAGAACTTTTAGGCAAATCATTTACCAACGAATATAGAGGAAAAACAATTGCTATTCGTCAATTTTTTTCTGGTGTAAGTGCTATTGCAAGTGGAGGGATTAGTGGTTGGTTTTTAGCTAATTTTAACGAACCATACTCATTTGCATATTTATTTTTAACCAGCTCTATATTTATGAGTTTAGGATATTTATCCGTTTCAATAATGACAGAATTTCCAAAAACTGAAGTTAGTGAAAAAGAAAAAAACTTTGGTAAATTCCTTAAAAATGCAATTATAATATATAAAGCAGATAAATTACTTCAAAATCAAATAATTACACGATTATTATCATACTCATTTCTATTAATTTTCCCATTTATTGGAATAAGAGCCATAAATACTTTAGAAATAAGTAAAGGATATGCAGCATTATTTGCATTCATGTTATTATCAGGTTCAACCTTAAGTAATATTTTTTGGGGTAGATTATCATCACAAAATAAAAATAAACTAATTGCAACAATATCATTTATAATAATGATAACAGCTATTACAACAGCAATATTTGCCAACAATTTATATGTTTACTCCGCAATTTTTATATTAGCAGGTGCAGCAAGTGATGGATTTAAACTGTCGTTTTCAAATCTAATTTTTATTATTTCTCCTGATGAAAAACGACCTGTGTATATAGCAATTCAGAATAATATTACTTCGTTGGGTATGTTTTTTTCAATACCGGGAGGTATCCTTTTAAGTCTTGTGGGATACAATTTTTTATTTATAATCGTAATTATCGCCCTAACTATCGGATTATTCTATAGCTTTAAACTAAAAAATTCTATTTCTTTGAATAAAGTTCAGGATTAATACTTTTTACAATCAACATAAGTAATAAAAGTAATGCAACAAATGAGGCTATTCGTCCAATAAAGTCGCCATTTTTAACATAAAATGTCTGTTCATCATTTAAATTAACAGTTCCTTTAATCGCATCTTTAACCCAATATTTTGTTGGTTTTAATATATCGCCTCGTTGATTTATAAAACAAGAAACTCCTGTATTTGCCGAACGCACAATACTTCTACGAGTTTCTATTGCTCTTAATTTAGAAAAGCTTAAATGTTGTTTATAACCTGGTGAGTCTCCCCACCAACCATCGTTAGTTATCACAAAAATAACATTTGCTCCTTTTTTCACATAACCGGTAACAAACTCTCCATAAATTGATTCATAACAAATAACAGGTGCAATCTTTGCTTTATTATTTTTATTAGCAAAAGATACTCGTTCAGGCTGTGTACCATAACTACCTGAAGTTCCGCCTAATTCAATAGCCATATCGGTTAAAAAACTCAAATATTCAGGATATGGGAACATTTCTACTCCAATTACCAACATCGATTTATGGTAAATATCAATTGTATCATTTGATACTTGTAAAGCTGTATTATATAAATCGTAACGTAAGTTATCATTATATTTTCTCGATGTTACGGAAGGATTCCCATTCTCATACATATATCTTGTTGTTGCTCCAATAACAAACTGGGTTTTGGGGTGAGCTTTAACAAAAGAATCTATACGCACTATACTTCTTGATGTATAGATGTCATTTTCCCAAATATTATCATTTACAGCAGTTTCAGGGCCTACTATAAAATCTGTATTATCATCAATAATAGAATCGGCTAAATTTAAAATTAAACTCAATTGCTGATAATTACTCATTCCTCCAAACTTCTCACCATAAGGGTCAATATTAGGCTGAATAATACCTACATTTATTTGATTTTCTTTTTCTTTATAGGTGTTATAAATGTACAACGAATAAATTACAGGTAATATAATAATCAATAATAAAATTATTGAATTTAATATTTGTCCGTAAAGAGTTTTGTATTTTAAAACATGCTTAATAATATTATATAAAATAATATTTATTATTAGCACCCAAAAGCTACCACCCAAAGCACCTGTGTACTCGTACCATTGAATAATACTTGCGTTTTGAGCAAAACCATTACCCAATATTAACCAGACCCACGATATTTCTCCATGAATATATATGTATTCCCATGCTAACCAAATTATCAATAAAGCGAAGTAACCAACTCTACGCCCTAACCTACGTTTTATTATATGAATAACCCAAAATATAACAGCATAAAAAAACGAATTTAGTACAAAAGCCATCACCCCTCCTTGTGCTGTAGAATTATATACCCACCATGTCGCAAGTAAATTCCATGTAATAAAAGTTAAGTAAGTATAATAAAATATATTTATTGATTTTAATCTATCAGAATTTTCAAAAATATAATCATCAACAAATAACATAGGAATAAACGCCACAAACAAAATAGGACCTAACCCAATGCTTGTCCATGCCAAAAAAAATAATATCCCTGATAATATTGAGTACGATAATAATTTAAGTTTCATATTTTATTCTTTATTCACTAAATATATACCTGTTATAATTACAAAAACCGACATCACTTCAAAAATACTTATTTTTTCACCATCAACAAAACCCCAAAATACGGCAACTATTGGAATTAAATATGTAACTGTTGATGCAAAAATTGCTGATGTATATTTTATTAATATATTTAAAATTACTGTTGCTAATACTGAGCTTAACAAACCTAAGACTATAATGTAGGTAGTATTCATCCAAAAATTGGGTAACGAATACGCTGTTTGTAAATCAGAACTAAAAAAAATTATTGCAGCAAATGGTCCAATAATTGCAAATGTTAAAATTGATATTGTTATTCCATCTAAATCTTGCAAATTAAATTTTACCATATTAACATTTGTGCTATAAAATGCTGATGCCAAAATCAATAAAAACATATATATAATATTATTATCTATACCTTTAGTAGTATTTAAATATAGTAACAAAAAAGCACCTATCAAACCTATAGACAAGCCAAGTATTTTATGCGATTTTATTAATACCCTATAAAATATAACACCTATTATATATGTTAATATAGGTGTTGTTGCATTTAACATTCCTGCAACTGACGATTCCAAATGCTCCTGTGCAAATGCAAATAAGAAAGCTGTACCGCCATTACCTACTATTGAAATAAATAATATAAATGGTAAATGTTCTTTTTTTAATTTTTTTAATGCGTGTGGAATAAATGGAACTATAACAACAAAAGCACTTAGCATTCTTAGTGATGCGACTTGCAAGCCTGAATATGTTTCTAATCCTCTTTTAATTAATATAAACGATGTCCCCCATACTATTGAAAGGAATATAAGTGTTAAATATTGCCAATGTTTCTTATTTAGATCTACTATTTTCATTTGTTTACAAAAAGCAAAAGCCGTCTATTGACGGCTTTTGCTTTTATTTTATTAGTATTTTAATATTGTAAAAACATACAGTCAGAAACTCCACTTTCTACAGTTGTTCCGTTATATGAAAAATTAAAACGAATTTTAATTTTTTTATCTGCCATATTGTAATCATCTATAATAATATACCCATTATGACTTTCAATATTTGTAAAACCATCAAAATAATGTCCATATGTTGAAGAATTCATAGAAAGAGTATCACCTACAGTAATAGTAGTATCGGCAATAAATGAAACAGATATGTATTTATCATCCTCATAATTACCCTTAATATCCATTCTATTTGTAGCAATATTTTTCTTTGCTGTAACATAAGTTCCAACAGCATTATCGGTACCATTAACAGTAGCTGTTAAAATATTATTATAAATTGTAGATTCAGAAAGTTTTAAATTAACAAATCTACCTTCTGTAATTGGATATTGATTATTCTGTTCCTCTTTACTCACTCTAAAAGCAAAAATCCCTGATATTAATTTGTTAGTTATATCTAAATCAGAAAAATTCACATTTCCTGCAGGGTCTCCTACATCTTTGGTAGTAGGGGTAAAATACAATGTTGAATTATACCCTATTGTATCAACTGCTCTATTCTTATATATACCTTCATTTACACCATGTTGATAAAATTCATAATATTTATTATTTCCTACTAATACATTTATTTCAATGGTATCCCCTTTTTCACCAACACCATAAAAATTAATTACATCATTAAAAATTGTTGCATAATATGATTTTGCATTCCACTCCGAAGCTTTTGTAAAACACGACATTTTACCTATAGTTTTAACTTCTTCAGTAGGATTTTTAAGATTTGTGTCCTCTAAAGCTTCTTTTTTACAAGAAGACAAAAGAATTGCCCCTACAGATAATACTAATAATAAACTTTTTACAGATCTTGTCATAATACTTTATTTTATAAAAAAATTACGCCCAAATATAATAATAATTAGATTAACAATAAAATTATTACTAATTTTCATTAAAATAACTACATTATATAGCAATTATTGCGTGTTTTAATTATTTAATTTCAACAATATTGCAAGCTCTGTATCTATTCCATGCTGCTCGTTAACCCATCCTCGAAACAAAGTCTGAATTAATTCAAAACTTTCTTTTTCTTGACAAGAATGATTCTTTTGTAATTCTTTAAGTATATTATTTAGTTTTTTATAACTTTCTTTTTGATTTAATATAGATTTTCGTTTATGTCTTTTAAACCTAATATCAATATCGTACAAATATTTTGCTTGTAAATGTGTAATCATAAAAAACAAATCAGTTGTATCCGAATAATTTTCTAACTTAGATATTTGCTCAAATTTATTTAAAATTTTAATTGAATATTTAATTTTGTCATCAATAACTGAATATCCAAAAAGGTAATCACCATCAACAATTTCATTATTTTGGCTTTGAAGAATCATACTAAACTTTATTTAAATTGTTTACATCACAATGCTAAACAATAATTCAGATACAATTAATGATAAATATCACTTTAAACCTAAGTTAAATTCATACTTTATATTATATTTAATCGTTTATTTTTCAATACACTATATTTTAATAAGTCCTGATAAGTTTAGTAATGAATCTCCTCGCCGCAAGCGAACGAGGTATCGTTTTGGAATACTATTTTTTATACGTCCCAAGGGACGGGGAATTAAACCCAAACAGATTAAAAATATCAATTACTAAACACATAATATAGAAACAAATACATCTAAACATAAAATTTTAATACAAAAGTGTGTATTTGCTCCGACTTAAAACTTTGATTAATTTCAAAAAGTCGTTAATAATTATCAATACATTAATCTAAAACTAATATATTTGCATTAATTTAAAATATATACCGTGAACAAAGAATACATTGAGAAAATATTCAGAGATTTTAAAAGTAAAAACGTAATGATAATAGGAGATGTAATGATTGATTCATACCTAATAGGTAGTATTGATAGAATTTCTCCTGAAGCCCCTGTACCAATTATTTTAACTAATAATAAAGAAAATAGACTTGGTGGTGCAGCAAATGTAGCTTTAAACATTAATGCACTAGAAGCTACCCCTATAATATGTACTGTTATTGGGAACGATGATAATGGTAAAATTTTCAGAGACCTTCTTGATAAAAGAAAGATAACAAATGAAGGTATTATTATTAGTAACAATAGAAAAACAACATCAAAAACAAGAATAATAAGCCAAGGACAACATTTACTTCGTGTAGACGATGAAATATGTGACAATTTAAGTAATGAGGACGAAAAAAAAACACTTGAACGTATTATACATATACTAGCTAAAAAAAATATTGATGTTATAATATTTGAAGATTACGACAAAGGCGTACTAACTGATTTAATAATAACAAAAACAATTGCAGAAGCAAACAAAAGAAATATTATCACAACTGTTGATCCCAAAAAAAATAATTTTTTAAAATACAAAAATGTTACATTATTTAAACCAAACCTAAAAGAACTTTCTGAAGGACTAAATATAACTATTAACAAAAACAATAAAGAAGAAATACATGATGCTGCAAATTTACTTCAAAATAAGATAAACTCTGATATAGTATTTTCGACTTTATCTGAAAATGGCTGCTATATTAAGGATAAGAGCAAAGAACACCATTTACCTGCTGAAATAAGAAAAATAGCAGATGTTTCCGGAGCAGGCGATACCGTAATTAGTGTTGCTTCACTATGCTTGTGTTTAAATATGGATATTGAAAACATAGCATATATTTCAAATATTGCAGGTGGTTTAGTTTGTGAAAGCGTAGGTGTTGTTTCAATTAACAAAAATGATTTAAAATATGAAATATTAAAAACAAAAACTATTTAATTGAAATTCAAGATAATGCAACGTATATTAAGATTAATAATACAAGTTGTTGATAATAAAATGTAGATTTTTACGTTAAAAAATCATAAGAATAATTATTTTTTGTTACTTTAGTGAACTGAATTGAAATAAATAAAAAATTATTTAACTGCTTCAAATGATTAAATAACAGTGAGTTTAATGCAGTAAAACAAGTTTATCAACTACAAATTGTTAATAAATATTTGTTTTAAAACATTTTTTTAACTTACTTTACTTTTTAAAACACATGAGAAGCTGAATAAAATATATATAAATGAATAGAGAGATGGTAAAGAAATTTACGTTGTTGCTTACTGCAATTGTTTTATTTACATCAAGTTACGCACAGCAAGATCCGCAGTATAGTTTTAACATGTTTAATCACATGTCTATTAATCCTGGATTTGCGGGTAGTAATGGTGCTATTTGTGCAAATGGTATTTACAGAAATCAATGGATTGGTTTTGAAGGAGCACCTACTACAATGGTATTCAATGCACATATGCCTATTAAAGCTATTAGTAGTGGTGCAGGTCTTTCTGTATTAAGCGATGGGCAAGGATACGAAAAATCAGTTAACATTAAATTATCCTACGCATATAGGTTGAATTTAGATGATGCAGGAACACTTGGCATTGGTCTTAGTGTTGGAATGCTAAACAGAGCTATTGATGGGGAATGGGAAACTTATGATTATCTTGAAAACAGTAATGTTGACCCTTATTCAGACCCTGCTGTACCAAACTCAGAAAGTCATTTTGCATTTGATATGGACTTTGGTTTATTTTACAAAGTAAATTTAAACGATAATCTTTTATATGCTGGTCTTTCTACAACTCATTTAACAGAGCCTAAATTTAAATTCTCAAACGAGAAAGTACCTTTCTTAAAAAGACACTATTATTTAACTGCAGGTTATTATTATACACTGCCTGCACAACAATGGGAGGTTAGACCTAGTTTTATGATTAAATCAGATGGAATAACTAATCAATATAGCTTTAATGCAAATTTAATATATGAGAAAAAATATTGGGGTGGTGTAACATACAGAATGAGCGACGCTGTAATTTTTATGGCAGGAGTTCAATTGCCAATGAATCTAACTATTGGGTTAGCTTATGACGTACCTGTTGGAGGAATGGCAGGTTATTCTAAAGGCTCAATAGAGATAATGTTAAAATATTGTTTCAATGTTTCCTCTAATAAAGGACCATCAAGAAACAAAAGTGTAAGATTTTTATAAAAATAATTTTTTGTGAATAACAAAATAAAAGCAGGAGGTATTATGAGGAAATTACTTCTATTATTTATTACTGGATTACTAATGTACGGTTGTGTTACCGGTGACGGTGATTTAACAGGTGTACAAAATAGAGAAAATTGGTTTGAAGCTCAACCCTATGGTATGGCTTTCATTAAAATGGGAAGTTACAATATGGGACCTAATGACCAAGACGTACCTTGGGCAATGACATCTGAGGCTAAAACTGTTTCTATTGCTCCATTTTGGATGGACATTACTGAAATTACAAATAACGAATACCGTCAGTTTGTATATTGGGTTAAAGACTCTATAGCTTATAAAATCCTTATCGATAATGGTCAGGAAGACTTATATGCAATTACTGAAGATTATTGGGGAGAAGAAATTGACCCACCAAGTATTAATTGGGATCAAAAAATTGATTGGCAAGGAGAAGAAGAACGTGAAGCATTAGAAGAAATGTTTTACCCTGAAAACGAACGTTTTTATAAAAGAAAACAAATCGATACAAGAAAACTTAATTACGAATACTTTTGGATTGATTTAGACCAAGCAGCATCTAAACACGATTTTGATGGTCAAAATCGTAGAGCATTTAATTGGGATAAGATGTACGATGAAAAGAAAATGGAGTATAACGGTGAAGTTACCGATTTTTCTAGAGGTGCTACAATGGGACAAAAAGTTGAAATTAAAGATCGTTCCGCTTATATTATGAGAGATGTTGTAAACGTTTACCCTGATACTTTATGTTGGGTAAGTGACTTTACATATTCTTATAATGATCCTATGACAGAAATGTATTTTTGGCATCCTGCATTTGACAATTACCCGGTTGTTGGAGTATCATGGAAACAAGCTGTTGCTTTTAGCGTATGGAGAACATTATTAAAAAATAATTTTTTCGCATCAATAGGTGAAACTAGTGTGCAACATTACAGATTACCTACTGAGTCAGAGTGGGAATACGCTTCTCGTGGTAACCTTAAAGAATCAATGTATCCTTGGGGAGGTTATTATACTAGGAATTACAAAGGTTGTTTTATTACAAACTTTAAACCTATGCGTGGAAATTACACAGCTGATGGAGGAATTTACCCTGTAATTGTTGCAGTTAACGACCCTAACGAATATGGGTTATATGATATGGCGGGGAATGTTGCAGAATGGACATCAAACGCATTTGACGAAGCGGCATACAGTTGGTCTGATGATTTAAGTCCGGACTACCATTATAATGTATTACCTGGTGATATGCCTGAAAAGAAGAGAAAAGTAATTAGAGGTGGTTCTTGGAAAGATATAGCCTTTTATTTACAGTGTGGTACCAGAACTTATGAATATCAAGATAGTTCTAAATCATACATTGGTTTTAGAAATGTAAGAGAGTACTTAGGTCGTGATTTTGATGACGCAGGTACTGGCTCACAAGTATATTAATATTAATTAACTAATTTATTTATTAAACTTTATTTTTTAGATTATGGGATTAAATCTTACCGAATTAACGCAAACACAAGGATGGAAAAATTTTATGGCAAAAACCTATGGTTGGGGTGCAACCGTAGTACTTGTAGGTGCCATGTTTAAAATTATGCACTGGCCTGGTTCTGGTATAATGCTTGTTGCTGGTTTATCAACCGAAGCATTTATTTTCTTTACTTCAGCTTTCGAACCACTACACAAAGAGGTAGACTGGAGTATTGTTTATCCAGAATTAGCAGATGTTACAGATGAGAACATTGACCAAGATGTAGAACTTCATCGCGGTGGTGGTGGAGGTAATGGTGGCTCTGGTTCAGCATTACAGAAATTTGACGAAATGATTGAAAAAGCAGAAATTACTCCTGAATTATTTGAACGTTTGGGTACAGGTTTGCAAAACATGAATACAACTACTGAAAAATTATCAGAAATAGCTGATGTTACATTAGTAACAAATGAATATGTTGATAGTTTTAAAAATGCGGCAAACGCTGCTAATAATTTAGCAGATGTTAATAATAACGTTGCATCAAAAGGTAGCGAACTTGCAGTTTCTTATGAAAAACTTACAGGTTCAATGAACGCAGAGATTGAAAATGCGACTGAAGGTAACAAGTCTTATGGCGAACAACTTGACGCTATGACTAAAAACTTAACAGCATTAAATACTGTTTACGAATTACAATTAGAAGGTACTAATAAACATGTTGAAGCTACAAAAGAAATGTATGCAGGTCTTAACGATATGATGACTAACTTACATGATTCAGTAGAAGATACTAAAAAATATAGAGAAGAAATTTCAAAATTAGGAAATAATCTTGCTGCAATGAACACTGTTTATGGCAATATGCTTTCAGCAATGAATGTTCAAGCTTAATTTTTTATTAATTTAAATTTATAAAATATGTCAGCAGCAAATTGTCCCGAAACGGGTAGGCAAAAGATGATTGGTATGATGTACTTATTCCTAACAGCAATGTTAGCGATTAATGTATCAAAATCAATATTAAACGCTTTTGTAGTTGTAAATGAAAGTTTAGCTGTAACAAACGAAACTTTCGAAGGAAAAAATGAATATATGTATAATGCTTTAGCATCTGCTCAATTGAGCGATCCTAAGGCTGTGCCATATTACAAAGCATCTCTAAAGGTTAAGAAATTAGCTGAAGAAATGGATGAATATATCCTTGAACTAAGAGGAACTATTATTAATGCAGTTCAATCTGATGTTTCTATTGAAGAAGGTAAACATTTCAACCTTATGGATGTTGAAGCTAAAGACAACTATGATATACCAATGTTTATTATGGTTGGGCCTACTGAAGATGCATCAAAAGGTAAGGCTAGGCTATTAAAAAATAAACTTATTGAATATAGAGAAGCATTAATAAAAGTATTAGAATCTCCTGAAATTTTATTACCAAACAAAAAAGAGATTGTTGAAAAATTAGGTGATTTAGGTATTGATACAGAGGATCCAGGAAGTAAACCTGGTGCCGATAAAATGTTTTATGCAGATCACCCAGAAGAGGCAAAATGGGAAACTTCTAAATTTGACCATATGCCGGTTCCTGCTGCTGTAGCTATGCTTACACAAATGGAAAATCAGGTTAAAAATGCAGAAGCTACTGTTGTAAATAAATTATTGGGCGGAATTGGTTCTACCGATTTTAAATTTGACACATTGGCAGCAAAGGTAATTCCAAAATCTAATTATGTAGTGCAAGGTGGTGAATACCAAGCTGATATTTTTGTAGCAGCATTTAGTACATCAGCGAAACCAAAAGTATTTGTAGGTGAAGGTTACGATTCTGTTAAAAATGAATTAACAGGTAAAGTAGATAGTATTCCTGTTGTTAATGGAATGGGTAAACTAAAAATACCTGCAGGAGCTACAGGTCCTAAAAAATATGCAGCAATGGTTGAGGTTACAAATACTGCAACGAAAGAGGTTACTAAATACCCTCTAATAGTATCAGGGAAACCTTACGCAGAGTATATGGTTGCAAAGCCAACGGCTACAATTTCACCAACAAAAATGAATGTACTATATATTGGTGTCGATAACCCTATTGACATTTCGGTATCAGGATTTGATGATTCTAAAGTTACAGCAGGTTTACATGGTGGCGGAGGATATCTTAGAAAAAAAGGAGCTGGTCATTATATTGCAAGAGTTAAAAAATCTTCTAAAGCAGGTGCAACTATTAGTGTTTCTGCAAAAGATGATGATGGCAACTCTCATGCAATGGGTAAAATGAAGTTTAGAGTTAAATCTATCCCTAAACCGGAAGCATCTGTAGCAAAAAAGAATGGTGGTTCTATAGGAAGATCAACATTACTTGCTCAAAAATTTGTAAGAGCAGAACTTAAAAACTTTGCATTTGACTTAAAATTTAAAGTTACAAGTTTTAGTGTTTCTGCAACAATTGGAGGGTTTGACCAAGAAAAGAAATCTAATAGTGCAAATATTACTCCTGCACAAAAAAGTATCATTAAAAAAGTAAGAAAAGGTGGTAAAGTTATGTTTACTAACATTAAGGCAAAAGGACCTGATGGTAAAACAAAAAAACTAAATGGTATCATCTTTAAAGTAAAATAAATTTTATATTATGAGAAGGTTAATTTTTTCGATAAGTATTATTTTTGTATTTATTTTTTTCTTTGGAAATAATAGTGCTAGTTCACAAACATCTGATGTATTAGATGGTATATACGAAAAGGAACACGTGCCTGCACGTAAACCTATTCCATATCATCACCTACGTGAAGCTGATATGATGTGGACAAAAAAAATATGGAGAATTTTAAATCTTAGAGAAAAAATTAACCATCCTCTTTACTATCCTACGATTGACCATATTGGTGATAGAATGAGTTTAACTCGTTTAATAATGTGGGGAGTAGAAAATACAGGTATGTATGTTTACGACGCTCAAATTGATGATGAATTTACTACTCCAATGACACTTACAGAGTTGAATTCAGCATTGGGAGCTTCAAAAGACACTCAACAGATAGATATTAACGAGTATGAAACTATAGACTCATTAATTGTAACTGAAGCAGACCCTTCTGAAGTAAAACGATACTTAATGAAAGAAGTTTGGTATTTTGACAAACAACGTTCTAAACTTGAAGTTCAAATTGTTGGTTTATGTCCTATACGACTTTTTCATAGAAAAGTTGAAGGACAAGAAGAAGATGAAGGAGGAAAATTAAGTCAATCAAAAGTATGTTGGGTATATTATCCTGCTGCAAGAGCTATGTTTGCTAATCATGAAGTATTCAACCCTAAAAATGATTCAGAGAGAAGAACTTTTGAAGATATTTTCTTTAAAAGACATTTTTCTTCATTTATTTATCAAAAAACTAATGTATATGATAATCGACGCATCCAAGATTATAAATTTGGTCTAGATGCTCGCTTAGAATCAGATAAAATAAAAGAATTTATTTTTAAACTTGAACACGATTTGTGGGAGTATTAAAATTTATTTAAATAACATCTAAATGCTGTCTCACGACAGCATTTTTTTTGGATATATGGTAAAATTTCTTGTAATACGGTTTAGTTCAATAGGTGATATTGTTTTAACAACACCTGTTTTAAGATTAATTAAAACTCAAATAAAAAATTCACAAGTACATTTTCTTACAAAAAAAGAAAATGTTTCTTTAATAAATAACAACCCATTCATTGATAAAACACACTCATTAAATAAAGAAAATTACAAAGAATTACTCGACGAATTATATAATGAACAATTCGATTATATTATTGATTTACATAATAATATTAGAACAGCAAGGATAAAAAAACATTTAAAAATAATTTCATTTACTTTTAAAAAATTAAACATAGAAAAATGGTTAATAGTTAATTTCAAATATAACAAACTACCTAAGGTACATATTGTTGACAGATATATTGATACATTAAAAGCTTTTGGTATAGAAAATGACAACTTAGGTTTAGATTATTTTATAGACAACAAAGACAAATTTGAAATAACTAATTTATTTTCTAATAATAAAAAAATTATTTCTATAATCATTGGAGCAAAACACTTTACAAAACAAATACCTACAAATTTAATTATAAACATTTGTAATTCTATTGATTATAATATTATCTTACTTGGAGGTAAAGAAGATTATAACAAATCACAAGAAATTATTGAAAAAACAACAAATATTATTAACAAGGTAGGTAGTATAAACATAAACCAATCAGCATCAGTAATTTCCCAATCAGATTTAGTTATAACTTCTGATACTGGTTTAATGCACATAGCAAGTGCCTTTAATAAAAATATAATATCAATATGGGGAAACACAATTCCTGAATTTGGTATGAATCCTTACGTAGCAGATAATAAATCAATTATAATACAAAACACAAACTTAAAATGCCGTCCTTGCTCTAAAATTGGTTACAATAAATGCCCAAAAAAACATTTTAAATGTATGAACGATTTAAAAATTGAAGAAATTATTAAATCTATCAACTCCGTTCTAAAATAAAATTGTAACTTTACACTACAAAACAACAATTTAACCAATGTCTTTTCAAAAACGAATAATTGAACTATTAACATTTGACTTACATAAAGAATTACCTACAGATGTACTTATAAAACTTTTACTTACAAATGTGTTTAGTTTTATTATAATGATAGCTGCAACAATTTTTGTTTTTGTCTCATTGAATAACGGAGCTATACACCTATCATATATACTATTAGCATTAATTACAATTCATATTGTTAATTTTATTATTTTCTTTTGGAAAAAAAATATTAATTTAACAAAGTACATTGTAGTTTTATCTGTAGAGCTATTTTTTATATTACTAATATTTAATGGAGGGAAAATTGGTTATGGCTACCTCTGGTTTTATGGTTTACCTATTATATCTTTATTTCTAATAGGAGGAAATAAAGGAAGAATAATAACATCTTCTTTTTTGTTATTTTTAATTGTATTGTTATTTGTTCCAAAACAATTCATATCCTCAGAATACAATAATAGTTTATTATTAAGAATAATTATTTCATATTTTACTATTTCAGCAGTAATAAATATTATTATTACAATAAATAACAATATTATTAATGATTTAAAAAATAAACTATCTCGCAAAAATAAATTATTTGAAGAAAAAAATAAGTTTTTTACTCAATTATCAGATGAATCAAAAAAAACATTTAATAATATTATTTCTATTTCACATACAAATAAAAATAAACAAATATTTATTCAAGAAGAAAAATTTGAATTGCTACAAAACTCTACAATAAATCTTGTTAATATAATAAATAATATTATTGAATTATCAGAATATAAATCAGATTACATTAATTTCAATCCAATTAGTTTTAACTTATTAGCAACTATTGATAATACAATTAATATTTTCGATAATAATAACTTTAAAATACGATTAATATACTCTGATAAAGTTCCTAACATTTTAAACGGAAACCCTATTCGAATTAAACAAATTTTATACAATATCCTAAATAGTATCACTAAAACTGTAAATAAAAATTGCAAAATAAATATTTATGTAGATTTAAAATCAGTGAATAATAATATAATAAATTTAAGATTTAAAATTGAACTTAATCAAAACATTCTAAAAAGAGGTAAGTATGAAACTCAAAACTCTAATAATATCATATTAAATTCCGTAAACAGAAATATTGATCATCTTGGATTATCATACACAAATAATTTAATTGTAGAATCAGGAGGTTATCTGTTTATTGATTCTACAGATAAAAATACAAATTTCAAGTTTTCATGTTCATTTACTCTTACCCAAAATAGCAATAATAATTTCAGCGAAATATTTTTAAATAATACAACGAAAAAAGAAAGTAAAGAATATATTTCTGATGATATATTTAAAAAAATGAATATCCTTTTTGTTGATGATAATATATTAAATAAAAAAATAGGTGAAATTGAATTAAAAAATAAATTTAACAAAATAAAATTTATTGATAATTATAAAGATGCACTAAACATATATACAAATAACAAATTTAATATAATAATAGTTAATAGTACTATTAGAAACACTAATTGCACTTCATTTGTTAGAAAAATAAAAGAATACGAATATGGTATTAGCGAAGGCGTTAAAATAATAGTCATAAATACTAACGAAAATAAAATTAATAAACAAGAGTTATTATCATTAGGTGTTATCGGTTTTTGTAATAGAAACCTAAATATAAACAAATTACTAAAAACAATAAGAGAAAACTAACGAATTTAAGTGTTTTCATACGTTTTTATTTTAATGATAAATTTAAGTGATATTACTTATCTTTTTAATCATTTAAATTTTGTATTTTTATCAAAATTTGATTACTATGAAAAAAATACTTATTTCACTCGTACTGTTTATTTCTTTTAGCAGTATTTACTCCCAAACATATACATCAGATGCTATTGATGGTAGAGTAATTTTTAAATTAAAGAAAAATGTAAAAATTGATGGAATGAACGCAATGCGACCATCAAATTTAAATACAACAAAAAAAACAGAAAACATTGCTAATTTTCCGTTATTACGAGATGCTCTTCAAAATTACACAATAACTAATTTTGAAAGACCTAGTTACTATTCTAAAAAAGAAAAATTAATTAGAATTTTTATTGTTGATTTTGCAGATTATTCACAAGTAAACAATGTAATAAAAGATTTGCAAAACCTTGATATTGTAGAATATGCAGAAAAGCAATATATTAGAAAAATATCTTTTATACCAAATGATACATATTGGGATGGCTATAATAATTGGTACTTAACTCAAGTTAATGCAGAACAAGCTTGGGATATTAGCCAAGGAGATAATAATATTAAAGTAGCAATAGTTGATAATGCCGTTTTTGCTGATCATAACGATTTAACAACCTATAAGCAGCGCGATGTTGCAGACAACGACGATGATGCAACACCACCGGAAGATGCAAACACCGATTTTACATGGTCACACGGAACACATTGTGCAGGTTTAGCTACTGCTGATATTAATAATAATATTGGTATTGCATCATTAGGTGCAGGAGTAGAATTAATTGGGGTAAAATGCACACCAAATAGCGGTACAAGTGGAAGTGTTTACTATGGATATCAAGGAATGCAATGGGCTGCAGATAATGGTGCTAATGTAATTAGTATGTCATGGGGAGGTGGCGGATTTAGCCAGTCTGACCAAGATTTAATAAACAGCTACCCAAATATAGTTTTTATGGCTGCTGCAGGTAACGATGGTGTTTCTACACCTATGTATCCCGGTGCATACGACAATGTTATATGTGTTGGTTCAGTTGATTCTGATGACGGACGCTCTAGCTTTTCTAATTATAATGGTAGTACCCAATGGGTTGATATAGCATCGCCGGGAGGATATTCTAATAGCGGATTAATGAGTACAGTATATACTACCAGTAGCGGTTATGGACGTATGGGCGGAACATCAATGGCGACACCTTTTGCTGCAGGATTAGCAGGATTAATGCTAAGTTTAAATCCTTCATTATCTCCTGCAGAAGTACAAAACTGTATGATTTCATCAGGAGTTACTATTAATCAAAATATTGGACCAAGAATTGATGCTTATGCAGCTATGCAATGTGTTCAATCATCGCTTACCGGAGACCCTAATGCAAACTTTTTTGCAAATAACACATCAATAACTGTTGGAAACACAGTTACATTTACCGATTTATCTAGCGATGGTGGAAATGCCATAACAAATTGGCAATGGACATTTACAGGTGGTACACCTTCATCTTATACAGGTGAAACCCCACCTGCAATTACTTATAATAGTATTGGGACATATACAGTAGAACTAACTGTAACTAACCCACAAAATACTGACACTGAAACAAAAGTTGATTTTATAACTGTTAATGAAGAACCTTATGGTGCATGGATTGAGCAAGCATCAGGATTTAATACTGCATCAAGAGGTATAACAAATTTCTCTATTGTTGATGAAAATATAGTATGGGCTACAGCTTACGATGGTTCTGGTAATAATGCAAATGTACAAGAATTTACAAAAACAACCGACGGAGGTAATACATGGACACCAGGAACTATTAATGTAGGAAACACAACATTAGGTATAGCAATGATACATGCACGTAGTGCCACAAAGGCCTATGCTGTAGCTTTTGACCAAGGTGCGGGAAGTCAAGGAATATATGTTACTACAGACGGAGGTGCTTCATGGTCTCGCCAAACTACAGCTGATTACCAATCAAGTAGTTCGTTTACCAATGTTGTTTACTTTTGGGATGATAATAATGGATTTTGTATGGGAGACCCTATAAATGGGGAATATGAATTATACACTACTACAAACGGAGGTACAACTTGGACAGCTGTTTCTGGAGCAAATATACCAAATCCTCTTACTGGTGAATATGGTTATACCGGACAATATTCAACAAGTGGCGATAATATTTGGTTCTCTACAAACAAAGGACGAATGTACCATTCAACCGACAGAGGATATACATGGAGTGTAGCACAAACACCTGTAAGTGATTTTGGTGGTCAAAATACAAGTGCAAGTTTCGATTTTAAAGACGCAAATAATGGGATAATTGTAGATAATACAGGTAATATTTATAAAACAACTGATGGTGGTGCTAACTGGAATACAGTAACACCTACAGGAACGGTTTATACTTCCGGTATATGTTGGATAGAAGGAACAGATGTCATTTTCTCTACAGGAGGAAATCCTGCAGGCTCATCATATAGTAATGATGGCGGAACAACATGGACACCTATTGATACAGAACAACATATAGCAGTTGAATTTTTAGACCAAAATACAGGTTGGTCAGGCTTTTTTAACACCGATGCTACAACAAAAGGAATATGGAAATGGGGCAATGTATCTTCATTAGTTCCTGATTTTTCGGCAGCACCGGCAACATTATGTGCGGGAACTTCGGTTTCTTTTAGTGATAACACTACAGGCGGCACAGTAACTTCATGGAATTGGGATTTCCCAGGAGGAACACCTAACTCAAGTACTCAGCAAAACCCAACAGTAGAATATAATACACAGGGAAACTATGACGTTACATTAACGGTTGACGATGGAAACGGACCAGCAAGTAAAACTATTACAAATTATATTACTGTAAACAATATTCCTGCTCAACCTTCTGCTATTGTAGGAGAGACTACTCCTTGTGAGAACGGAACAGAAACATATTCTGTTACAAATGTTCCCGGTGTTGTATATGCATGGACATTACCAGCAACATGGACAGGTACTAGTGTAATAAATTCAATTGATGCAACAGTTGGAACGACAGGAGGCTCAATAGAAGTAACACCATCGAACACATGTGGTGATGGCACTACGGTTTCATTAAACATTGCGTCTTTACAAACTTTACCAACAGCAGGTTTTACATATGTTGATAATGATGGTACTGTAAGTTTTACAAGTACATCAACAAACGGAGCAACTTATTCATGGGACTTTGGTGACGGTAATACAAGTACAGACGAGAATCCTGTACATACGTATTCTGCAACAAACTCTTACGATGTAACTCTAACAGTAACAAACTCGTGCGGTTCTGATGTTTACAATATGACTATTAATGTTGCATTAAGCATTTATAGTATTGACAATTACAAAATTAATATTTACCCTAATCCAGTTAAAGATGTATTAAATATTGAATTAGAAACAAATTCAGATGCAAAATATCAAATATTTGATATTACCGGTAAAATAATAGACGAAGGTAAAATTGAAAAAGGAGAACATCACAAATCAATCTCTTTAAACAAATTTGATAGAGGCATATACAATTTGAAATTAATTATTGATAATAATATTTTAAATCATAAATTAATTATTGAATAATATTTAATGAGATAAAATCACTAATATAAAAAAGGCTGTCGAATGACAGCCTTTTTTATTAACCCGGATTACAAGACTTTAGAAAAAGTAGCAAAAAATATCTAACTAAATTTTAACAAACACCATATTGGTGATATTCAGAATTTTACCAATTTAGTTAG